>NZ_CFQZWI010000052.1:0-19661 GCF_986127675.1 Holdemania sp.
AATGACGCCGTGAAAGGGCGCTGTGTTAAGCCACTTCACCAACGAGCCATTTTTTCCGATTGCTTTGTAATAATAGCATAAACTTTTTATGATTTCAACAAAAAAATAAAAAAACGAAGGCAGAAACTTCGCTCCGCCTTCCGCCTTCAGTGATTTTGTTTCCGTAACATCCGATTCTGTTCCCGGCTGCCCTTTTTAAACTTGGCTTTCTGGAACATCTTCGGCAGGATCTGCCAGTCCAGATACACAATCAAGCCCGGCAATGCCGGCAGGAATCCCGGCAGCAGAAAGAAGACTGCCACCGGCACCGCCAGCGTCAGCACCGCGATAGACAACGACTCCAAGAAACAAGTAAACGCCAGGTCCAGCGCCTTCGCCAGCGCTGTTTTTACTGTCAGCCCGGGAACTTCCGCCAGCAGTGCAAAGACCATCAACAATTCAAAAAAGACAAGCCCAAGCCCAACCGCAGCCACCGTGGCCCCCAGCACATCCTGCGACGATTCGCCGATCCGATAATAAATCAAATCCCACAGCAGCACCGCGATGACAACCAGATGGATCAGCCAGATCTTCGTGGCTAGCGGCCAATGCTGACGAAACGCGGCGAAAAAGGATTTTATCACCGAGCGGCGATCTCCCCGCACATAACCGCTCATCGAGGCGTTGAGCGCCGTACTGGAGGCGCCGATCGTGACGACAGGCAGACTGCAGATCAGCCACAGAAAGCCCAGCAGCACGATGTTCATTACCCGGTCGACGCCGGTCCAAAATAATTTTTCTCCTTTTTCGCCCATGTTCCACTCCTCTTTCAGGATTACCCTATTTAAATCAGTTTAAAATCTGTAAGGAACCCAGTCCCAGATTTTCTGTCGACTGCGCGTCAAACAGGATATACCGATCCCCTTCAAAACCGAAGTGAATGACGGAATCCATCGCGAAGTCGATGCTGCCGAAGGCCACCGCCGACAACGTGATGTCCTTGACCGCCAGCGACAACGTTGTTTCCATCCCGCTTGGCAATGAGGAAACAACCGTGCCTTCGATGCCCTCGTCCGCGCTGACTTTAACAAATTCCGGTCTTACGCCTAAAACATAATCCCCTTCCGCCGGCAGCGCCAGCGGTTGGTTCGGCGTGAAACGAACAGAGAAATGCCGGCAGGTCAATTCGACTGCCTGATCCTTTTTGATCCCGTGGCAGGAAATGAAATTCATCGTCGGATTGCCCATGAAATCAGCGCAGAATAAATTCGCCGGTTCACCATACAACGTCAATGGCGGACAATACTGCTGCAAAACACCTTCCTTGATCAGACATACCTTCGAGCTCAGCGTCATCGCCTCCGACTGATCGTGGGTTACATAGACAAACGTCGCTCCGGTCGCCATGTGCAGCCGCTTCAGTTCAGCGCGCATGTCGTTGCGCAGCTTGGCGTCCAGGTTGGACAGCGGTTCGTCCATCAACAACACCCGCGGGTTCGGGGCTAAGGTCCGGGCGATCGCAACGCGCTGCTGCTGACCACCCGACAATTCAGACGGATAGCGCTGAATGTATTCTTCAATCCGCATCGTCTGGCAGATTTCCTTCACCCGGGCGTCGATCTTTTCCTTCGGCCATTTCATGTTTTCCAAACCAAATGAAATATTTTTATACACCGTCATGTGCGGCCACAGCGCATAGTTCTGAAACAGGAAACCGACATTGCGCTTATCCGGCGACACATTGACGCCTTTAGCATCGGAGAACACCAGCTGATCGTCGATGTAGATCTCACCTTCGCTCGGCGTTTCCAGCCCGGCGATCATCCGCAGCGTCGTCGTCTTGCCGCAGCCGGAAGGTCCTAACAGCGAGACGAAATCTCCGTCCTTAATTTCCAGATTTAAATGATTTACGGCGATTGAGCCCTTGCCGAATTTTTTTGTGATATCGACTAATCTTATTGTCGGCATGTCAATTTCCTCCTCCTACACCCTTTTCAATGGAAGCGCCGGTCAGCTTTTCTACGCCGAAATTCACGATGAGCACCACGAAGATAATCAACAGGTTGATCGCATTGGAATACTGCTCCCAGCCCTTTTCATCATACATGAATAACAATGTCGTCAGCACGCGGTTGTTTGCGGTCACCAGAATCACGTATAAGCTCAGTTCGCGCATACTGGAAACAAACGGCAGCAGATAGCCGGAGACGATCGTCGACTTCTCGATCGGCACGATGATCTTGGCCATCCGTTTGACCCAGGGAATGCCCTGAATGATGCCGGCCTCCTCAATTTCCGGAGACAGCTGCAGCATCGAGTTCACGCCGGAACGGGAAGCCATCGGCAGATATTTGACCGTCCCGATCAGAGCCAAAATCGCAAAGGTGCCGTAGAGCGATGGAATAATTCCGTGCGGGCGTGAGAACATCGACAGATAAATCGCCGCAAAAGCCATCGACGGAATCAGATACGGGATAAACGTCAGATTCTCTACGATCTGGCTCAGCTTGCTTCCCCGCCGGCGCACGATCGCATAACCGGCCAGAAAGCCCAGCGTACCCGCGCCCACCGCGACGATTGCCGAAAGCTTCAGACTGTTGAACAGCGTCTTCCAGACGTCCGCGTTGATCAGGATTCCGGCCTTGTCCATGACGTCGTTGCCGCCCTTGGAGCTGCCGATCCAGAAATCCAGCGTCATGTTGGACAGACTGTAATTGCCTTTAATAATGATCAGCGACTGCAGTAAGAACGAGATCAGCGGGACGACCGACATGCACAGCACCAGACACAGCACCAGCACTGACAATAGACTGCGGGCTTTCTTTAAATGGAACAGCGACACGTTGGCGCTCTTGCCCGTCACCGTCGCATAGGATTTTCGCTTGCCGATCAGCTTCTGGTTTGCCAGCATGATCAGCACGCTGATGACGATCATGACGATCGCCAGGATGTAGCCGACGCCCGGGTTGGTTCCCTGCAGCGCGGCGTACAGCTCGGTGGTCAGTACGTAATAACGCACCGGCAGACCGAGGAACTGCGGTACGGCGAATGAACTCATCGCGCTGGAGAAGACCAGAATAACCGTGCTCAGCACGGCCGGCATAACCATCGGAATTGTAATCCGCGTAAACATCCGCAGGCGTTTGGTTTTCAGGATGACCGCTGCTTCCTCCAGATTCGCATCCATGTTGCGCAGGATGCCGCCGATCAGGATATAAGCGAACGGCGCGTAATGCAGCCCGGTGACCAGAATGATCGGAAATGGTCCGTAAGCGAACCAATTCGGCGTTGCGATCCCCGTCAGTGCCGTGAAGATGCCGGTCGCCCCGCCGACCGCGGCGTTTTTAAAGAAATTCTTCCAGGCTAACGCCAGCGTCCAGCTCGGCATGATGTATGGGAAGATAAACAGCTTGGTCAGGACTTTTTTCCAGCGCAGATCGCTGCGGGTGACCAGCCAGGCAAAGCCCCCGCCGATTAAAATCGCGACGATGCAGGCGCTGATCGAACAGACCAGGCTGTGGGCCAGCGGTTCATACAATAAGGATTTACTGTAAACGCTGGCGAGCGTGCGGTTCCAATGATACGCTGTCAAACTGCCGACCGCCTGATGGACGCGGGATTTCTCAGCCGAATGAACGATGAAGGTATCCTTGACGATCGAAAACAGCGGAAAGACGACCAGATAGGTCAGAACGATCAAAAAGAGCACCAACAGGATGTTATAGGGTTTGCTGAAGAATGTCTTGACTTGATTGAGCTTTCTTTTCATATTCCCCTCCCTAAGAGTGAGAAAGGCTGTGATGGCGAACACCACAACCTTCCGAGAGCTTTCTTATTTGATCAGATTGATGAAGTCTTCAACATCCGCGCGGTGCTCGGAGCAGTAGATCGGATCTTCTTCGACCAAGATCGATTTCCATTCCTTGACCGTCTTGTCACCGTCGGTAACTTTCAGATTGGTATTGCCGGAGTAATCGCCGAAGCGGCCGGTCATGCCGTTGTAGAGGGAGCCGTCGTTGATCTTCAGCTCGCCGTTGCCGAACCAGCCTTCTTCCGTGAACAGCCAGCACAGGAACGCCTTCGCCATATCCGGGTTGTCGGCATTGCTTGTCAACAGGCCGTAGATCGGATAAATGAAGCCCGCAAACGGCGTGACGTTGGAGGCGAAGCCCAGCTTGTAGCCCTTATCCAGATTCTTCTTATATTTGTTCAGCGTGATTAAGGCCGACCATTGCTCGCTCTGACCTTCCGCGCCGATTGCCTGGGCGATATCGCCGTCCGAGGAGCCGACGACCAGACCGTTGTTGTAAAGCATCTTGATCCACTGGTAACCGGCATTCGGGCAATCGCTGTCCAACACCAGATCGGTTCCGTAGTAATCTTTGTACGCCGCTTCCAGCTTGGCCGCATAGTCGTCGGAAGTGATCTGCGTCAGGAAGTCCATGTTGACGCCCTCGCTGTACGGATCCTTCATCTGAACGGTGCCTTTGTATTGCTCGTCGGTGACATACCAGATATTGCTCAGGTCTTCTTCCTTGACGTTATCGCTGTTGAAAATGAAGACCTTGTTGCAGTAATCATAGACTAACAGCGGTTCTGTATCCGCGCCGACCAGATCATAAATTTCCTGATTGTACCAGTTATAGACGTAGCCTTCCTCGACCAGATCGGACATGACGCGCGCGCCGTCCTGGATGAAGATGAGATCCGCGCCTTCAGCGCCGGAGGCGACTTCCTCCGCGACCTGAGTGATCTGGTTGGTATCGCCGATCTGCGTGCATTCAAATTCAACGTCTAAGTTATATTTGTTCTTAAACGCTTCGCAGCCGCTGACGACAACGGAATGTGTGGAATAGACCGTTACTTTCTTGCCATTCTCAATCCCCTTCTGCAGCAGTTCCTCAAAGGTCGACTGATCGATTCCCTCCGTGGACTCGCCCGGTGTTTGGGCATTGTCCGGCTGCTTCTCCGGTTCCTTTGTCCCTTTGTCTGAGCATCCGCTCAAGGCTGCGGCACAGAGAAAGAAACAGCACAGGACAGTTAAAACTTTTCTCATGTTTCCTTACCTCCGACGGTTATGTAACCGCTTTCTTAAATCCATCTTAAAACTAATTTTTTTATTTTTCAACGATTTGAAATCAATTTGTGAAATTATTTGGAATAAGCAAACAATTACCACATTGTTCTTACTAAATTTCAGGCTTTATTCCTATTTTTCGATGATTTTACCTGTTTTCAGGAAATTTTTACCGGATTCATTCCCAACCTCTAAAAAAATTCTAATTTATTTTTAGATTCAAACAGGAAACGATGCGAATCTCTGCTCTCTTTCTGGATGCGGCAACCCCCAAAGCCGTTGAAAAATGAAGGCGATTTCGCACTTATAGCCTAAATTTTTTTTATGTTTTAACAGACGCTTCGGCGTTGATTTGCAAAGCTTCGTCATGAAGTCTTCATTGTTTTCGTCGGCTTGCGCATTGTTTTCTCGCCCCATTGCCGATATAATTAGGCTGTGGTTCAACACTAAGAAAAGAAAGGAGTCGTATGAAGAGTGAACTTCATACAGGAATTCAATGAGTAAAAAAAGAAAAGCGAAAAAATCCGGGATTTCGGCCGGAGCGCTGAGCGGCATCATTCTGGTGATGGTGCTTGCGGGTGCCGGGATTACCGGGACGCTGGCGCTCAATTCGATCTACTGCGGGCCATACAAAGCGTACACCCGGCATCTGTTGGAAACGATGGACGAAGGCAGTCTGCAGTACAAGGCCGCGGGGTTGTTCTATTCCCAAGCCGAACTGGATGCGATCCGCAATCCGCAGCTCACTGACCAGAGCGAACAGTCTGCCGAGGTTCCCAGCGCTGATCAGGACGCGATTGAGATCATTGATCTGAAAGGCACGACCTTTGAAGGCAAGCTGATGATCGTCCACGATCCATCCCGCGTCTTCGTCGCCTGCAATCCAAATATGGATTCCGGAGCGCCGGGCTATTCCGTCGAAAAATACATTCAGGACAACAACGCGATCGCCGGGATCAACGCCGGCGGCTTTGAGGATGCCGGCGGCAACGGCAATGGCGGCACCGCTTACGGCATCGTCATTCACGACGGCAAGCTGATCAGCGGCACCCCCGGCGAATTCACGCCGGTTATCGGCATCAACAACGCCAATCAGCTGGTCGTTGGCGATATGACCGCTCAGCAGGCGCTGGATTATGATATCCGCGACGCCGTAACCTTCGGTCCGGTCTTTATCAAAAACTGGGAAGTCGTCTTCGAAACCGGACGGCATCCGGGCCTGAATCCGCGTACCGTGATCGGTCAACGCTACGACGGCGCGTTCCTGTTGATGGTGCTGGACGGCCGGCAGCCGAGCAGCTTCGGCTCAACCTATCAGGACATCATCGACATCATGCAGCAGTATGACGCCGTCAACGCCGCGAATCTGGACGGCGGCAATTCCACCGTCATGGTCTACGACGGAGAAACCCTGAACACCACTGTATCGATCAAAGGTGACCGCCGCGTGCCGACCGCCTTTATCGTGAAATAGGAGAAACCGCAATGAGTAAAAAACAAGGAATTCCAACAGGCACTGCCCTGGCGATGATCGGACTGATTCTCGCGATCGTGATCGGCGCTTCCGCCGGCGTGCTGGCTCTGGTCAACGGCAAGATGAGCGCGTATGAAAAAACAACGCCCGACGCCGCGCTGCAGGCGTACATGAAACAGATTGAAAAGCAGGATTATACTGAACTATATCAACAGTTCCAGACCCGTACCGGCAGTCTGAGCAGCGAAGCTGATTTCACTGCGGCGATGAATACAATCTACGGCGATGTCGACTTTAAAGATCTGAACTATGTTAAAGATGATAAATCCGCGGAAGGGTATGAAGGCACCTATGGCGTCTATTCCAAGGACAGAAAAGTTTCAACGCTGAATCTGCGCAAGGAGAACGAGACTTGGCTGGTGGAAACCGTCATGCAAAGTTCCGGCAACCTGAGCTATCTGATCGACGCCCCGGCAGAAGCGCAGGTCAAGGTCAACGGCATTCTCTTAGGCAGCGACTACGTTAAGGAGACCAAGGTTCCGGCCGGCACCTTCGACCGCTACAAGACCAGTTCCGCCGCCCCGACCGTCACCCGTTATCAAATCAGCGAGCTGATGTCCCAGCCGGAGATCACCGCCGAGGGCTATGTCGTTGTCAAAGATGCCTATGAAGAGCGTTTCTACGTTGGCCAAGCTGCCAGCGGCGAGATCAAAAGTGCAGGCGAGAAAACGATGACGGCGATTGCCGAAGCAGCGGCGCGCTATGCCACCGGCGACGGCGGCCTGGGCACCTTGACCGGCTACTTCCTGTCCGGCAGCGAATTTGCGGCCAAGATCCGCACGATGGACAACCAGTGGTATACGGGGCATGCGGGCGTCAAGTTTGAAAATGCCGAGGTTCTCGATCTGATTCAAATCGGTGAGCATGATCTGGTCGGCAAGGTCATCTTTGACTACACTGTATTGAGCAACACGTATGGCAACCGGACTTATCACTGCGGTTACCAGATTGTCCTGACCCACAGTTCTGGCAGCTGGAAAGCGATCGACCTGGTCGTCAACAACGACCTCAATCCAGCCAACAATTAATTCAACAAAACACTCAAAAAGCGACAAATGTCGCTTTTTTTGATATCTCTGCTGTGGTACATTATAAGTAATGAAAGCCCTTAACAAAGGAGGAACAAGCATGATTGATTATACAGAAGGTTCAGGGAAACAATATCACATCGGCGTTGGGAAAGGCGAGGTCGGCCGCTACGTTTTACTGCCGGGCGATCCGAAGCGCTGCGCCAAGATTGCGGCGCACTTTGACAATCCGGTACTGGTCGCGGATTCCCGCGAATTTGTCACGTATACCGGCAAGCTGGACGGCGTGAAGGTCAGCGTGACTTCAACCGGAATCGGCGGCGCTTCGGCTTCGATTGCGATGGAGGAGCTGCATGTCTGCGGCGCGGATACGTTCATCCGGGTCGGCACCTGCGGCGGAATGGATCTGGATGTCAAAGGCGGCGATCTCGTCATTGCCACTGGGGCCATCCGCTTTGAAGGTACAAGCAAGGAATACGCGCCGATTGAATATCCGGCAGTCGCTGATTTTCAGGTTGTCAATGCGCTGGCGCACAGTGCTGCCAAACTGAATATGCCCTATCATGTCGGCGTGGTGCAGTGCAAAGACGCCTTCTATGGCCAGCACAAACCGGAAGAATTGCCAAATCATGAAGAACTGCTGCGCAAATGGGACGCCTGGTTAAGAATGGGTTGTCTGGCCAGCGAAATGGAGTCAGCGGCGCTGTTTATCGTCGGCGGCTATCTGCGCTGCCGCGTCGGCTCGGTCTTCCTGACGGTTGCCAATCAGCAGCGGGAAAAGGCAGGACTGGAAAATATCCAGCATCACGATACCGAAGCCCCGATCCGCGCGGCGATTGAAGCGCTGCGCGAACTGATCAAAGCCGATCTGGCAGATCAGAAGGCTTAAATTCAATCGTCACGGCAATCAGCTGTCCCTGAACTGACGGAGCTGCCCCTGCCTTTCGATCTTAACCCCATCAGCACAAAAATCAATGAAATCCAGAAAAGAAACGCCGCCCGACGCTTCTCCCTCTGGATTTTTTCATTTATGAAAAAGGGATCCAGTCTGTGCGCTTGGAATCCCTTTTGTCTTTTATTGTTCTCTGGTTGAGTTTTCCCGTTTGAAAAACTTGCTTAAGCCGCACGCTTCAACGCCTGAATCCGGGATTTCAGCTCATCCTTCACTTCCAGTTCCTCAGCCTGATCAAGTACGACAAGCAGCTGCGGCGCGATTCCCTTTAACGAAGTCTGCGCCAATTTTACCCAGCTTTCCAGCGTATCCAGCGCATAGGTCCGGCAGCTGATGACCGGACACAACAGAGCGCAGCGGATAAACTCCGCACCTTTGCCCGGATATAGCCGCAGCGACTGCAATATCGCCGCCAGCGCATGAAAATTCTGATAATCCTTCCCCAGTCCCAGCACATCCGCAGGACCGCTGGCCATTGTCTCTAACGGCAGGCAGTCGGCATACAGCGCAAGAATCTCGTCGCAGTCCTTTTCCGAAGCCATTAATAACCGCGCCGCCATGCAATGCTCCACCGGATTCTGCTTCAGCCAGGTCATCGCCTTTTCTTCATACGGGATGCTCAGCTTCAACGCTTCTTCGAATCCTTTGCCCTGTTCCATCGCCGCACTGACGGTGACGTAGCATTTCGATGATTTCAACAGTTCCAGACACTGCTTCTTGACCTCCGGCAGTTTGACCTGTTCGCCGTCGATATACTGAGCGATCGCGATCAGATTCTGAACGGTCGCCAACGTCATCGGGAAATGTTCCGCCTGCTTCAGATAAGCGGTGAACACCCCTTCGCGGTCCTCGATTTCCGAGATCCCCGCAACCGGGCCTTCCGCCATTAAACCGTCTATGATCAACGTGATTCCCGCCCAGTCCTCCGGTGATAAATCATCACGGCGGAGCTGATCAATCAAATCGCACTTCTTCGCTACGGTCAGCGCCGAATATGCCGGAGCCACGTTATTCTCGCAGCCATGATCCAGCAGCCATTTTTTGATCAGACGGTTTGCCGGATCGATCTGATTCACACAGTGAATCCGGCCCCAGCCATGAACCTTCTGCATCAGATCAAAAATTTCATCGTTGCCGCCGGTCCAGCTGCGCATGATAAACAGACAGTACAGCGTAAATTCGTTGCACAGCGCCAATGCGCGGATCACTTTTTTCAGCGCTTCCTGCTTATCGGTATTCAACAGTTCCATGATTGCCAACCCCAGCTTGATCAGCTCCGGATCCGCCGACGTCATGATGCAGCGGATCGCGAAACCGGAGAGCTTCCCCGGATCCAGCTGCTGATGATGTTCATAAATCCATTTGTGCAGAGCGTCGATCACTTCAATCACGCTGTGCTGCGCCAACGCGGCCGTCAGCTGTGTTTTCCCGGCTTCTTCCTGCCCCTGGCTGATAAGCAGCAGCGCCTGGCAGACCGGTTCGAGATCTATCTCTTTGGGTTGAGTATGGTATAACTTAATGCCATCCATCGCTCCGTCGGCGAAGATCAGCTTATTCTGTACTTTTTCCTTTGGCAGCGAGAAATCCTTCGGCAATGTGCCCTCCGGCGTCAATGCTTCGGCGATCAGTTGAAATAAAGCCTTTTCCGGCTGGTTTTCACTCATGTTCTAGTCTCCTTCAATTCGTATACGAAAACGCAAACTACGCTTCTTCCGTATTATTGTACCATAGTTTACCAGCTCTGTCTGCGCCGGCTTCCGCACATTCATTGTGAAATTTATACTCCTTTTTCTCCACCTCACTCTGATATTTCAACAATTTCACTGCTCTGTGTTTTCATGAATTTTATAGTTTCGAAGCGTCTTATTCCAGCAAAGAAAGTTCCGGCAAACAAAAAAAGAGAACCGTTTCAGTTCTCCGCCTGATGAAAGTTCATTCTGCTTAACTATGTTGACGGTTTTTAATACATTTCATGGATTCGAAAGCGCCCGTTGCCGCCCATCCCAGACACAGGCCGCTGATCGCTTTTACCAGCATGCCCTGGCCTACTGAAAAATCAGGGATTACCAATCCCAGCACCACGCCCATGATCGCGCCGATCAAAGGAATCCAGGTGCTGTTCATCCGCGGTAAAAATGATTTAAGCAATTCTGCGCACACATAAACGCAGCCTGCGATTAAAATACCATTGCCAAGCAGTAATTGATGCATGAGTTCCATCATTTCATTCATTTTTCCATCCCTCTTTCACTTTCAATATATGAAAAAATCGAAGGAATTATCCCTCGATCAAGAGTTTCTCTTTGTCATTTGGAAACAGCGGTGAATCGAAAAATTCAGCAAGTGTCATCCCAACGGCTTTGCAGATCAAACGAATTGTCTGCAAGGTCACCGTCTTATCCTTTTTTGTTTTCAGTGTACTGATCGTTGATTTATTAACACCGGACATTTCTGCCAGCTTACTGATACTCTTGATATCCAAGATTACCGTAATTTCCTGAATGCGCAGATAGACAGCATAATTTAGATCAAAAAATTGTTCATTTTCACTCATAGCTGATCTCTCCCGCTTTCGTTGATTTTATTATAGCGGTCGAAAATTTAACATATAAGACTAGCAATCGACTATTTTGACCGTTTATTAAAATGAACATTTTTGGTATAATATGGAAAATTGGGTTATTGGAAGTGATATTTAGCGATATACAAATTAATATGAAAACTAATATGCAGAATAGATAGGATCTAATAACAGATTAAGATGAATTAAAAACTAAGGGCCCTTAGTTTAGTTATTTAATTGGGACCATAAACGCTGAATCCATAATTTGCCAAAACAGGCGAGGCTGTTGGAACAGCGGCCATTAACGGCAGAATCAGCATCAGACTAACTAAAATCTTTTTCATCTTTTCTGTCCTTTCTTCAGGACAAACGTTTGTCTGTAATAATTATAAAATTCATAGAGCCAATCCACAACGAAAGTCCTTTTGAAAAAAAGGCATAGATGACATATAAATAACTATAAAAATTCAGATGATTTGACTCTTTTTTACGAAAGAAGGCTATGGATACAATGAATACTGATGAAAGTAAACTAAAAGCAGCTTTAATTAGGAAAAGACGAATTGAATTAAATTGGAAGCAAGAAGCCTTTGCAAAGTCATTACCCATGGCTAATTCTTCGTTTAGCGAGATGGAAAGAGGTCTCCGTCCTATTACAGAAGAATTATATAGAACGATCTCAAACAAATTGGAATTACCTTCTTTAACCACGGATTGGTTAGCAGAACAAAGCACGCTAATGAATCTGATTAAAGAAAAATTATACTTTTTCCAATACGAAGAAGCTTCAGTATTATATACAAAATTAGAAAAACAAAATGATATATTAAACAACTCGCTTTTGTTTTTAGATTACAATCTTACTTTATTTATATATAATATTACTTTTAACAATGGTAAAGAACTCAAAAGAATAAAATTTATAAAAACATATCAAGACTGTTTAAACTCTGTACAAAATTATCAATTTATCCTATATCAAGGCATAGCTGAAAAAAACAAATTAAAATTAGATCAAGCAATGGATTTTTTTCAAACTCTATTAAATTTACCATACACCGTCAAATATTATACTGATCTGTTATACTATCATGCAGCTATTTGTTTAATACAAATAGGACATCTAACTCTCGCTCATAATTACAATAAAAAGGCTGACACACTCTTCAAAGAAGAAGGCAATTTTCAGAGGATAGCTTATACAATGATGCATGAAGCTATTATTTATTCGCATGAAAATCACCCTGAAGAAGCAGGAAAAATCTATGACAAATTATTAAAAACTTATTCTAAACAATTATCTGATCAAACTATAAATATGATTCTGTGTAATGCTGGGAATAATTATGTAAATGCCACACAATATAATAAAGCTGAGAATATCTATAAACAGTTAAGACCCGGATGGCAGAATATCCCTGAAATCTTTTATGGAATAGCTTGGACATTATTGCAGACTGATCAATATGATAAACTAGATGAATTCTTAGAATATAGTAAACAATATCCTAAGAATAAGTTTATAAAAGATATGCTGGAAATCATTAACCTCCAAAGAAAATCAAACCATGAAAAAGAAATAGAAATTAAACTTAAAGCCTGTGAGAAGTATTTAAACCGTGAAGGTAGTTCAGAAGGCATGATCTTCATTTACGAACAACTGATTCAGTATTACGAAACCCGCTCCATCGTCAAGCAAGTTAAATATCTTAAGAAATTAAATGAGTTAAATAAAAGAGGTATGCAATATGATCAACGATGAAGAATTAAGAGTGCAAATGGAAAATGATTTACGGAAGCTCAAGGAAAAGCTGAGAAAAGATCCTGCTGATCCGCTGCCGCTCATGGCTCTGCGCATGAAATATCCGTTTAATTCCAGCAGTGATTCTCTGAAATCTTTGTTGATCAACGACGATTATGATCTGAAAACCTTGTCAGCGCTGCTGCTGGCAGAATATCACTCTTGGAACCACAAGCACCGAAAATAAAAAAACTGCAGCGCTAAGGGATAGTCAATAAATCCCAGGCGCTGCAGTTTTTTTTACCTTATTTAATTGCCTGACGAACAAAGCCTTCGTTCTTATTCAGACGTTCTTCCGCTTCTTCCTTTGTGCAGCCTGTCAGAATCATGACGATGGCTACCTTCGGGTAATTGCCGGATACTTCATACATCTTTGCCGCTGTTTCATAATCGCAGTCCGTTGCCATCATGATGATGCGCTTGGAACGTTCGATCAACTTCAAGTTTGTCGCTTTGACGTCAACCATCAGGTTACCGTAAACCTTGCCATAGCCAACCATGGAAGCTGTTGACAACATATTCAGGATTAATTTCTGGCAAGTGCCGGATTTCAGACGTGTTGAACCTGTTAAAACTTCCGGACCGGCATCGACTTCAATCGCAACATCCGCATGCTTGCCAACTTCACTGTTCTTGTTGCAAGCGACGGAAACCGCTGTCGCCCCAATGGAACGCGCATAATCTAAACCGCCGATAACATACGGAGTTCTGCCGCTGGCCGCGATGCCGCAGACAACGTCTTTTTCAGTCAGCTTCTGATCGACCAGATCCTGCTTGCCTAATTCTGCATCATCCTCAGCGCCTTCGACCGCAGTTAAGAATGCACCTGGACCGCCTGCCAGTAAGCCGACGACTTCATAGGTCGTACCAAAGGTCGGCATGCATTCGGCGGAATCAATGACGCCTAACCGTCCGGATGTCCCAGCACCCATATAAATCAGACGGCCGCCGCTGCGCAGCGCTTTAACAATCGCCTGGACGGCTTTTTCAATTTCCGGGATTGCTTCACGAACCGCGTCAGGAACCTTGTGGTCCTCTTCGTTCATGATTTCCAATAATTCGCGGGTGGAAAGCGTATCGAGGTTCATCGTTTTCTCGTTACGGCGTTCTGTTGTTAAATGATTTAATTTTACTTCAGACATGTTGTGTTCTCCTTTTTTCCTCATGTTTATTATAGCGTTTTGACAGGGTTTGGACAAGACCGGATTTCTATCCCTCCAAACATTCTTCCCAGCGCTGCATTAAATGCTCAATCTCATTGTGCAGATCGTCGATCTGTTCATCCAGTTCATTCATTTTCTGATAATCATGGTAGTATTCCGGATCAAACCGCTTTTCACGCATTGCTTCCAGCTGTTCTTCCTTTTCCGCGATCTGCTTTTCCAGCTTGGCCGCTTCGCGGGCATTCGGATTGCGCTTCGGAGTCTGACGCTGAACTTCAGCGTCTTTCTTTGGCGCCTGTTCCTTTTCCTTCTGCTGCTGATCGTCATCGAATTGTTCATAACCAAACGGATAATAGACAGCATTCCCCTGCATGTCGATATGCAGGATCGCCGTAGCTATCTTCTTGATAAAATAACGATCATGCGAAACGAACAGAATCGTTCCGGTATATCCGTTCAGCGCTTCTTCCAGTGCTTCCTTGCCTACAATATCCAAATGGTTGGTCGGTTCGTCCAAAAGCAGGAAATTCGCCTGACGCAGCATCAATTTCGCCAGAGACAACCGAACCTTTTCGCCCCCGGAAAGCACGTCGACCGTTTTGAACACGTCGTCGCTGGTAAACAGGAAACGTCCCAACACCGTCCGGATCTGAGTCCGGTCCAGTTCCGGATAATCGTCCCACAATTCTTCCAGCACTGTCTTCCCGGAGGAAAACTGCGCCAGCTGCTGATCAAAATAACCGGTTTCAATCTGATGACCATACAGATAATCCCCGCCCAACGCCGGCAGATCACCGACCAGCGTCTTCATCAACGTACTCTTGCCGCAGCCGTTAGGCCCCAGCACCGCAATGCGCTGCCCTGATAAAATTTCCAGGGAAATCTCGCATAACGGATGATCGTAACCGACCTTGAGATCCTTGATCTCCAGCACTGTTTTTCCACCTTTTAACCGCGGAACAAAATGCGCTGAGAAACTCCGGGTATCGCTTTTCTGAGGGGCGTCGATCTTTTCCATCCGCTCCAGCGCCTTGATCTTCGATTGCGCCATCGCCGCTTTTGTCGCCTTGTAGCGGAAGCGCTCGATCAAGCCTTCCAACCGCTCAATTTCCTTCTGCTGACGATTATACATCTGCTGCTGACGGATTAAATCCTGCTGCTTCTGATTCTGAAAGCTCGTGTAGTTGCCGGTGTAATGCTTCATCGAACCATATTCCAGCTCATAAACTTCTTCCGCAATGTGATCGAGAAACATCCGGTCATGGGAAACCAGCACGACAGCCCGGCTGTATCGCTTCAGATACCCTTCCAGCCATTCGATCGTTTCCAAATCCAGATGGTTGGTCGGTTCGTCCAGAAGCAGTATATCCGGTTTGCTTAAAAGTAATTTAACAAATGCAAGACGTGTTTTCTGACCGCCGGAAAAGGTATTGATCGTTCTATCCAGCATTTCTTCCTGAAAGCCAAACTTCGTAAACACCGTCATTAACTCCGACTGCCACGTATAACCGCCTGCCATCTCAAACTGTGTCTCCAGCTGAGCATAACGATCCAGCACCGCTTCACTGTAATCCGTTGCCATGCGTTCTGTCAGCTTATCAAGCTGAGCTTTCAATTTCTGCAAGGGTTCAAAGACTTTTTCAAGGTCTTCCCGGACGGTTAAGGTTTCGTCTGGAAAGGTCGTCTGGGCCAGATAACCGATCCGCGTGCCGGAGGTACTGTGAATTTCACCTTTGTCCAGATCCAGCTCGCCGGTCATAATTTTTAAAAGCGTCGATTTTCCACATCCGTTGCGGCCGACGACCGCAATTTTCTCAGTGCCCCGGATCTCAAACTGTATATCCTCAAACACGGTTTCCGTGCCGAAAGATTTACTCCCACGGCTGATTTGATAGAGCATGGATGTCACTCTCCTTCCTTGATTAACAACAGGAACCTGCCGTTTGAACTGGCAGGTTACCGAATTTTTTCATTCTTGATTTTAACTGAAACTTTGCGCCCGTAAGGTTTAACTGCCGCTGGGAATCCGCATCGCTTTCGCTAATCCGGCAGCCGTTGCTTCTGCAATCCTGTCAAGCTCATTTTGCCACGCTGCAACATCCTCACTGTTGCTTAAAAACAAATACTGAATCGTTAATGCCTGCATGCCATAACGATTCTCCGCCGCAAACGCCTGATTCTGACGGGAAGCTTCAGAAAAGGTCCCGGCGCCCAGGATTCGTCCACCCGATTCACGGATGATTTTCTGACCGTCATACGCAGTTCCATCTTCGCCGATGCTCGTCCCGCTGGCCGATCCCGTCGCTTCCCTGGCATACGTCAGGGATGTATTTTCGACGATGGATTTGAGCACTGTGGAAGCCATACGGTTAGAAGAAAAGGAAGAATAAACGATATCTGTTCCCCGCAAGTTGACGTTTGTCGCGCTTTTCATCTCGATATTGATGTAATACCGCGCATGTTGGGAATAGGCGCGATCCAGCCGGCCATCCTCGCCGTAACTGTTGACGATTTCATCCAGATCCCGCGTCAGTTCGACTTTCAAGCCCAGTTTTTCAAGCTGATCCTTCAGTTTGACGGCAATTTTGTAATTTTCTTCATACGCTAACAAGCCGTTTCCATGAACTCCTTTGTCGGTATAGCCATTATCCTGATGCATCGCGCCGGGATCGATCATCACATCGATCCAGTCTTCCGGCTGCGGTTGGGTGCTCACCTGGACAAACACGTAGTTTTTTTGTAAAAACGGTTCTTCTTCCGGGTTGTCGAAAAGATTCTGATCGGCAATCAGCTCGATCTTTTTATTCGTGTTCTCCCGCGTCACTGTGTAGAAGGTATCGCGCAGTTTTTTATCACTGACAAGCTGTTTTTCTTTCAGATCCTGCATGATGAAAACCTGATAAAAGCCTTCGTCCAGATCTTCCAGAGGAATCTGACCGTCGGCGTTTTTTTCCATCATATAAACAAAATCCAAACCGCTGCATACATTGCGCAGAATGACTGTCTTGCCGGCAAAAAGATCCTGACCGCTGCGGTTATAGGTCTCATGATAAAGATTGAGCGTTTCTCCATAGTAAAGATAATCGCCCAACGACAACAGCTGCGCTTCATCAACAATCTGATTTTCAAACAGCTGCCGGGTTTTCTGATTACTCAAACCGCAGACGCCATACGTATCGACTTGTTTTTTCTGGCGTTGATTCAACAACCATTGCCCTCCATACGCGAGTATGCAGCAGGCGATAAAGATGAACAGGAAAGATTTCCAGCGCAGTTTGGAGCCGCGCGGGACATAGCTTGGTTCCACTGTCATGGTTTCCAAAACTCCTTATAACCGGATGTCAACGATATGTTTCGGTTTCTGTTCTTCTTCCGGCGGCAGCGTCATGTAGCTTGGTGCAATCGCTGTGCACAGGTATTCGTGCGGATGATGCGCAATCGGCAGCTGCGTGTCCTCGAACGGAACATACTGAACAGGATAGATATCGTCATAATCAAAGATAAATGGTTTCAATGGACTCTTAAACGTCCATGTCAGATCAAAGCCGATCTTCTTGCTTCCTTCATTAAGTTTCCCATACATCCGGGCGTTGGAAACGAACCAGCGCTTGAGGAACAACGGATTCATGCCCAGGTTGTCAAAGAGAATGATAAACGGCATAATCAGCTGATTCAACATCCGCAGCGGCAGATCCATGGTTTTGCTTGCGGCGCAGTAATCATAAACAAAAACGTCGATGAAAATTCCGTCGCATTCAGTACAGCGGTTGGCTAACAACGTATTGACTTCTTTCAGATACGTTCCTTTTTTCCGGATCTTCATCCCCGGAATTAACGGATTATAGCGTTTATCCGTATCAAAGCATTGAAAGGTATAGCCTTCCGGAAGATCCTGCTTCAAAGCGACGATAAAGCGCTTGTAGTCTTCATAAAGCATGGCGATATCCGCATCGTCATCCCATGGAATAAAGCCCTGATGGCGAACCGCACCTAAGGCGCTGCCGCCGTTGAGGAAATAAGGTATGTTGTATTTCTGGCAAATGCCATCAATCATTTTGAGCATTTCCAAAAGCACCTTATGGACATCGGCAACTGTGATCTCGTTGCCGTTTTCATCTGTTTTTAATACGTATTTTTTCATGTCATCACATCCTACGCTCTATTATAAGAGAATTGAAGATCAACCTCAAGTTTTTTTAGTTTGTACGCAACGAAAGGGTCTGATTCTCAAAGGCTATGTCATAAATATACAGCCATTCAGGCTCCATGCATCTTTTATTTGGATATTTGTCATGCTTTCCCCAATTATTTCTAATTTGGCATTTAACTTTCAGTTTACCCTTGAAATGACAATTCAAAAGAGTTAACATTAATTTGAAAGACAAACTCAATAAAGTATTTTTACAAAGTTCTGTTTTTTATGAGGCTTTTTCTGATTTTCCGCAATATTAAAGTAGAGGAGGTTTTTATTGCGATGGAAAATACGAAGAAACTTCATAACAACGATCCCCTGCAACCGCTGACGCTCTGTCTGGATTCCGCTCAAATCCGTCAGCTTCTGGCCACCATTGATTTCCGAGAAAACGACGTCTTCCGCCACACCTTCGGCTCTGAGGATGAAATATCCAGAAAGATCCGGATCGCTTATTTCTCCGATCTCTTTCTCTGCCGGTTAGTCCGAACTTCGATGATGAATACCGAGCCTGTAAAAAATCATCGCGGCGAGAAAGGGATTCGATTTGATTTACTGATTAAAGCTGAAGATGAACGAGGAACCCTCCTTGTAATCAATCTTGAGATGCAGAACTATCAGATGAGTGATTCATTGGCAATGCGTTCGCAGGGATATCTGTCCCGCATCGTTGCCGATCAGCTCTGTGTCGGTGATCTGTATGAGTTTAATCCGGTCGTTCAGGTCATGCTTACCAACCATGTCCCGCAACTCCAAAAGAATGACGGTTATCTGCATGATTATCGTTATACGAAAGAAGAAAAGGCAATTCCTTTACCGGACGGGCGATGCCGGATTCTTTGGGTGGAAATGGATAAGCTGGAAGCGCTGGAAAAGAAACCAGTGGAAGAATGGAGGCTGTCGGAGAAAATACACTACACGGTTCGGTTCAGTCACGTTGCAGAAAAACAGAAGTGGATTCAGGAATTATCAGAAAAGGAGGAAATCATTCAAATGATGGAAGAGAAGAAAATGGATTTTTTAAGAGACACCAATTTGGCGCTGGCCCGGATGCGGGCCAGGTTTGACGAACGGGATGAACAGGTGGTTTATGAAAAAGGAATTGCACAAGGAAGAATAGAAGGTCAGAAAATGTTGGTTAAGCTTGTGCTGAAACAGCGGATAGAGTTGACCGAGCAGGAAGAAAAACAAATCGAAGAACTTGACGGAGAAACACTTTTTGACCTTATTCAAAGCTTAGATGCAATTCATACACCGGAAGATTTTCAAAGACAAATCCATGAAAAAGCGAATCAAAATGTTCAAATAAAGCAAGCCGTTCTTCATCGTTAACTTTGGAAATATTAAAATGAAAAAGAGTTAAATATCCAAA
>NZ_CFQZWI010000053.1:0-19540 GCF_986127675.1 Holdemania sp.
TTAAAATATACAATTCCTCCTAATATAATATGAATACTAGAAACCATTACAACCAGGATAATGCTTAGTAATCACGTCTGTAAGCATTGACACGCTGATCGATTTTATTTATAATGAAAATAATTACCCTATCTTCTTACATTAGACATTATAAAAGTAGATCGTGTGAATGTCAATGAAAGTGTAAGTAAAGTTCCAGTTTCAACACTTAAAATGTAATGAATTACCTGTTTTTTGTCCTGAACGTTCACTAAAAATTATAAAAAATCGAAGAATTTTTACCTTCGATTTTCTTATTTATACAGTTTTATAACTCAAGAAAATCTAACTTGGCTTACATCCTGACGAATCTTATAAACTGTTTAAAAGAATAAACAAATCAATTTTGAAGCCCTTTTCTCTCTTCTTTTTTCAACCTGCGCTTTAACCAGCCACCCTGCAGATAATACAGCACAAACAGGATCGAAGTCAGACTCCACGTCAACGGATAGCTGAACAAAACATTCTCAATTGTAGGATTCAGCGGAACGGCGATCCAGATCCAGACGACGCGCAATACACATACCCCCATGCAGGTCATGATCATCGGAATTACAGAATCTCCTGTGCCGCGCACCACCCCTGACAGCACCTCAATACACACATAAGTGAAATAATAGGGAGCCAGATACAACAACATCTGCATCCCCACCTCAATCACCGCCGCGTCCTGCGTAAACAAATGATAGATCCAGCGACTGGTCACCATCAAGATCCCACTCATTCCCAATGCTGTGCCAAATGCCATCGCCAGGCACACCCTGACGCTCTTGTGAATCCTGTCGATTTTACGCGCGCCGAAATTCTGTCCGACAAACGTCGTGATCGCCACGCCGAAAGCCCCCATGATCATCCAGAAGATCCCATCGATCTTCCCATACGCCGTATACGCCGCAATCGTGTCCGTGCCAAACGTATTCACGCTGGCCTGAATCACAATATTCGATACCGAATACATGACCGACTGCAGCCCAGCCGGGATCCCGATTACGACGATTTCCTTCAACAATTCGCCATGCAGCCGAATTCGCTTGCGGATCAGCCGGTAACGGTCATCCTCAGCCTGAGATAAGCTCAGATAGACAAGTCCGCCGCTGATAAACTGCGCCAGACAGGTAGCCGCCGCCGCACCGAAGACACCCCATTGGAAGACCAGGACAAAAAGCAGATCCAGAACCACGTTGGCCAGGCAGCAGACAATCAGAAAGTACATCGGCCGCTTGGAATCCCCGACGGCCCGCAGAATACCAGACCCGACATTGTACAACAAATTCGGAATCAAGCCGACGAAGTAGACAATCATATAAATCAATGAATAATTCATGATGTTCTCCGGCGTCCCCATCGCCCTTAACGCCACCGGTGCGCCGAAAATCCCGATCACCATCATGATCGCCCCGCCGATCAACGACATCGCCACCGCCGTGTGCACGGCGTCGCTTGACTGCTCCACCTTTCGCGCGCCATAATACTGTGAAATAATGACCGTCGCGCCCGAAGACAAGCCGACAAAAAAGCCGACCAGCAGATTGATCAAAGTCCCCGTCGCGCCCCCAACCGCCGCCAGCGCCTCCTTGCCGACAAACTGGCCGACGATGATCGCGTCGACCGTGTTGTATAACTGCTGGAAGAACGTGCCCAGCATAATCGGAAAGAAAAACAGCAGCAGCTGTTTCCAAATAACCCCTTCCGTAATCTCATTGACTGTCGGATGTTGATGCTTTCTCATCAGTGATGCTCCCCCTTAAACTGAATACTAGAATAGCACTGAAATTTCCGTTTGTCACGAACAAATATGAAAAAACCAGAAGCATTTTTCAGCTTCTGGCCAACTCTTTTCACACTCTAATTTTGTTCGGCATTGTATTGCTTTTCATCCAGCATTTTCTCGCTCCGGGCGACGATGACCGACGTTGCGGCATCCCCGACGACGTTCAGCGAAGTGACCAGCATTTCAATCGGCCGGTTGATCGCCAGGATCAGCGAATACGCCAGCAACGCCGCGTCATTGGTATAACCCATCCCCGTCAAAATCGTGAACAGGATGACTGCTCCAGCCCCCGGAGCCGCCGGCGTGCCGATCGAAGCGATCAGCGCCAGGATCGCAATGATCGCGATGCTGGAAACCGTCACAGAATAGCCGGAGGAGGCCGCGACGAAGATCGCGGCAATGACCTGCATGATCGCCGTTCCGTCCATGTTGACCGTCATGCCTAACGGCAGGGTAAACGATGCAATTTCATCGCTGACGCCCAGTTCCTCGGTTACCGTCTTGCGGTTCAGCGGCAGCGTTGCCGCACTGGAGGAAGTAGAGAAACCGAACACCGCAACTTTCGCAATCTTCTTAACGAACGGAATCGGATTGATCCGGCCCAAGACCGCCACAAAGATCGCATAGCCGACGATCAGGAAGGCCAGCAGAAGCAGCACCGTCGTCACGACATAGGCCAGCGCCGGCTTCAGATGATCGACGCCGTAGATCGCAAACGTCCGGGTCAAAAGGACGAAGATTGCCAGCGGACCAAATTTATTGATCACATAGCTTAAGCAAACTGTGATGATATCGCTGATCTCCTGCAGCAGCTTCTTTAAAACGGTTACCTTGGAACCTAAGGCGTTGATGCCCAACCCCGTCGCTACCGCTAAGAACACCACTGCCAGCACCTGCCCGTTGGTTGAGAACGCGCTGGTCATGTTGTTCGGGACGATCGACAACAAGATTGACAGCGGATTGCTTCCACTGGACCCCGTCGAAACATTCAAGCCGCTGACTTCCACCGCATTGAAAGCCCCTGTCGCATAAACAGTAAGACCGACAGCGCCGGCGATCACCAGCGCCACCACGGTCGTCAGTAAGAAAGTCCCCAGCGTCTTGCTGGAAATTCGCCCCAGCTTGCGCGTATCCGTAATCTGACAGATCGCCAACGCAATCGAACAGAAAATCATCGGTACGATGATGACCTGCAGCGCGTTGACAAACAGCTGACCGACGATGTAGAACAAACCGATCGCATTCTTGCCGGCCTCTGCCGTAATATCCTGGAATAATAGATTGTTGATGGCCGCCCAGGTCTGGGTCTGGCCCGAGGTCAAGAGATTTTCACGAAGCATCAGCATGGCCAGGCCGCAGATTAGCCCCAGAACCATCGCGATCGCCATTTTGACGGCAAGATGATTGCCTTTTTTTTCTGTTTTTTTCATACAGTTCCCCTTTCATAAAAATACTCCTGACCCTTTAAGATCAGGAGTAAATGAACAGGCGAAACGTATTCATCTTCCTTGAGCAGCCTCACGGGACTCTCTTAAAGGATCACTGCAAAAAGTATACTCATAAATCCCTCCCTTGTCAACAATCAAAAAAGCACTTGTTTATGGAGCATTTTTATCCCTGGCGTATCCTTAACTTTTTTCTGAAATGATTTAAGGACGAACGCTGATCGCGCCCGGGATCCACTTGAAAGCATACGAAAGCAAAAGCTTCTCCACCTTTTTCAAATAATTTTCATAGTTGCCCCAGCTGATATTGAACGGTCCTTCGCCGCCGGCCACAACCGCAACATAAGCCGTGATCTCCCTTTCTCGAATCACCAAGGTGATCGTCACGCCCGTTGCCGAATTCACCCGCGCATAATAGCGCTCAGCTGTGATTATCTGAACCTCGGTATCACCCGCCTGCTGTCGATAAACAACGACATCCCCGCTAAAAGCCTTGACTTGTCTGACGAAGGTTTCCGCAAATGAAGCCTCCGGCTGACCTTCAAAACGATAGAGCTGATCGATGATATTTTTACTCATTTTCCTTCCCCTTTCCCTTTCATTTGGCCCCGGATCTTGGTTGTTCTGCTTTCACGCCGGTCAAATTGTCCTATTCCTTTCCTGATGATTTTCACCTCAGCGATGGATCAAGGCGTCACCCGTGATCAGCCGCCGCCCGTTTTCATGGCACAGCAACAGAGCAGTATCCCGGTCTGTCCGCCGTTCAATCTCGGCCTGAACATCGCTCAGCTTGATCACCCGCTTGCCCCAGCAATGATGCGCGTCGGTGCCGATGGCGTCGCAATAGCCTTCCTCTACCATCCGCCAGGCCAGCGCGCATTGTTCCTTATCGTCGTTGTGGATCAGCGAAGTCCGGTTGACCTGAAAATCGCAGCCCAGGGCCCGCCATCGCTTCAGCGTAGAGAAATCCTCCTGCACGCTCTTATACCGTTCCGGATGCGCGATGATCACCTCATAGCCCGCATCCAACACCTGCTTTAACAGCTCGGTTTCGCTGCTGCCCAGCTGGACCTTCTGATACCAGGGAAATTCGATCAACAGCCGCCGCGAACCGTTCAGCGTCAGCGCCCGGCCGCTGCGGATCCATTCCAGCGACGCATCGGTCAAAAAGAACTCGCAGCCCAGCGCCGTTTCAATCGGCCAGTTTTCTTCGGCGATCAGCTCCTGCAGCGCCGCAAACGGCGCCGCCAGCGTTTGGGCGTCGTTTTCATATTTATAATAAGGAAGACTGTGCGGCGTACACAAGATCGCCTCAATTCCATCCTCTACCGCAATTTGCAGCATCTTCTTCGTTGTTTCCCGATCCTGCGACGCGTCGTCGACGCCCCACAACACATGACAATGAATATCAATCATTCCATTTTTTCCTCCTCTGTCCGCAATCGCTATCCTTATTATAATAGAGTGTACAAAAAAGAAAAGAGAATCCCGCAAGATTCTCTTCAGTCTTCATTTCACAAAGTCGAACCGTCAAAATAAAGATCAGACGGATATTTGAGTTCATCTTGATTCGCAAATTCGTCAATAAACTTGTCTGACGAATATTGATTCATCTGATAATCTCAAACCAGGATTTGTTTGATTTCCTCCCGCCGCAGATCCACGTCCACTTCATTCACATAGACAATCCCATCCACGTCCACACAGGATACATAAATTTCATAAACCAATCCAGTGACGAAAACAAGCTGACTTCGACGGTATTATCCAGCACTTCGTTCATGATCAGATATTTATCTTATAATGCCTCTCAGCTTACCGAAATCTGTGGCCTTAATCCACTTCATCCTGTTTTTCATTCTTTTTCGATTTCGGCTTGTAAAACGCCCGGTTTTCCATCGGGAACAGACGCGATGTGAAGCTGCCCGGCTCCGTTTGCGCGTACGCCTTATCCAGTGTGTTCATGCGCGCGTCCAGATTGTCGATCAGATGCAGCACTTCCGCCTCCGCGACCATCGGCATGACCGGCGAACCGAATTCCAGCTGACCGTGGTGCGACAAAACCATGTGCCGCAGTAAAATCGCTTCCTCGCTCTTTTCGTAGCCCAGCTGAACGGCGACTTCCATAATCTTCGCCTGCATGATCGAGATATGCCCGATCAGCTTGCCCTCCAGCGTATATTCCGTCATGACCGGGCCGGACAGTTCCGTCAGCTTGCCCAGATCATGAACCAGCACGCCGCTGACCAAAAGATCCCGGTCCAGCAGCGGATAGAGCTTGACGATCTCATTCGCCAGATCGACCATCCCGGTGACATGCACCGCCAGGCCGCCGACGAAGTTGTGATGGTTCTTCGCCGCCGCCGGATAATCAAAGAACGGCTTATCATATTCCGCGAACAACGCGCTGACAATCCCTTTATAAATCGGATTGGACAGCGAGCTGATCGCGTCCTGGATCTTCTGCTGCAACAGCTCCTTGGGAATATCCGAAGCGATAACATAATCGCTCAATTCAATACTCTGCTGATCCATCGGCGTCAACCGATGTACGCGCAGCTGCAGTGAATTCCGGTACCGCAGCACCTCGCAGCTGACCTCGCCGACCCGTCCCGGCACGCAGGCAGCCGCCTGTTCTTCCTTCACATCCCAGATCTTGCCTTCGATTGTGCCGGATTTATCCTGCAGCGTCAAAGACAGATAGGGTGAACCATTGCTCGTCACGCCCTTGGTGACCTGCACAAGCAAAAGCGGCAGCGTCAGGCTTTCTCCTTCCTTAAACTCACTGATTTTCTTATTCATCATCCCACTCCATTTCACTTAAAATTAAATAAATATCCTCAACGTCGAAGCCCTGGGCTGAACAGTAGCGGAAGACATAATTGCGCAGCTTGGTGCCGCTATACTTCGACTGATACCGTTTCTTCGCTTTC
Source organism: Holdemania sp. (assembly GCF_986127675.1). NCBI lineage: Bacteria > Bacillati > Bacillota > Erysipelotrichia > Erysipelotrichales > Erysipelotrichaceae > Holdemania > Holdemania sp. The sequence goes on from NZ_CFQZWI010000053.1 coordinate 6,189, forward strand.
GCCGCCGTCTTGCGCAGGCTCTCCAACTCGGCCCGTTCTTCCTCAACAAAGCTCAGGTTGTCCATGACCTCATTGATCACGTCGACCGCAAAGCCCTGAGCGATCAATTTGGATTTCATCATATTCTTCTTCATCCGCACTGATTTTTCCTTGATCGTCGGCTGCAGCTTCTGCGCCCACTTCAACGCGTTGCGGAATTCCGACTGTTCATCCTCGTCGGCGAACACGGATTCAATCATCTCATACGGGATGCCCTTCTTCCGCAATGTCCGGCTGATCTTGTTTTTGCCCTGCATCAGAAGCTTCAGATTATAAACTTGATTTTTGGTATAGCGCAGGTCGTTGATCAGATCCCGTTCTTCCAGCTTCTCAACGATCTCGTTGATCTGCTTGATATCCAGCTGCGTGTTCTGCGTCAGCCAGTCGTAGATTTCCTTGCGCGTGCGGTCTTTCGCCGCGATCCGCTTCAGACAGCTCTGATACGCCTTGACCGCTTCTTCCTCGCTGATCAGTTCGTCCAGCTCATCGCTGCTGATCAGCACGTCCTTGCGCAGTCCCTTATTGAAATACGTTTCTAGTGAAACAAGAATCCGGATTTCATCGTTGGGCGAGCAGACCTTCAGCTCAACGCAGTCGTCCTTCGGCCGGATCGATTCCAGCCGGTACATTTCACGGTATTCCGCAGTCGCGCTTTCATAGACTTCCAGCACCTTCTGATAGAAAATCCGGCTGTCGTAAACTTCAACCTGCGACTTCGCGGCAGCCTTCATCGCAGCGCGCTCCTCTGCGCTCATCGCTAAGAAAAGCTGCACTTTCTCGGCAAACTGTTCAGGTTTCTTAAACAGGAAACCGGTCTGGCCTTCCAGCACCAGATCTTCCAGCACTTCATCCGGCCGGGCAAAAACCGGCAGTTCGCTGGCTAACGCTTCGATGTAGGTCATACCCTGCGTTTCAGTCAGCGAAGCGGAAACAAACGCGTCCGCGCAATGGTAGTAGGAAGGGATCTGATCCGCCGGCTTCTTCCCGGCAAAGGTGATCATTGAATCCAGCCCCAGCTCGCGCACATGGCTCTCCAAGGCTTCCTGCTCCGGCCCGCCGCCGATCACCGCAAAATGAACCGGCATCCCGGCTTCTTTTAAATAGGTAAACCCGTCGATCACAAAGTCGATGCTTTTCTCCTTCGCGATACGGCCGACGAAAATGATCAGCGTCTCTTCCGAATTCGCCATCAGCTCTTCGCGCCGCTGCCGGATCGTTTCCGCATCCGTACGGTGGGCGTCAAAGCGCTGCAGATCCAGCCCGGTCGGAATCACGTGAATCCGCTTCTTAATTCCATAGCGCTGCAGCATTTCCTTGGTCTTCTGGGATGGAGCGATCAGTTCCGTGCTCGTCTCACCATACAGCTTGCTTAGGCTGCTGACTGCCTTCTTTGCGACCTTATCGACCGTTTCCAGATTAAACACGTTGACGTAATGCGTATAATCCTCATAGGTTGTATGATACGTCGACACCAGCGGGATCTGCAGCATCTTCGCTACGATCCGGGCGAAGATCCCGACACCGAATTCCGTATGGGCATGGATCACATCCAGCTCCATCTCGCGGATATCCTTGAGCACCGCAAAATGAATCGGACTGGTCAGCACATAGCCGTACAAGCTTTTTAATTCCACGCCCGGCAGCCGCAGCACATTGCCTTCGCGCTGGACCTGAAGCAATCCCGGATGGGTTGTGATCACGAACACATCGTGACCATTCTTTTCTAATTCCTGCTGCAGCGTCACAATGGAAGAAACGACGCCGTTGACATCAGGCAGATAGGTATCTGTAAATAATCCAATTCTCATTTCTTTTCCTCCTGCATCGGTTCGACAACGATCGCCGGCCGGCTCTTAACCCAGATAAAGGTCAGACCGCCCAGGATCAGCATAAAGTAATAAGAGGCAAACCGCCATAAAATCATCGAGCTGGTCGCGCCCAGCTTTCCGAAGATCGTTGAAAACATCAAAACATACGTGGCTTCCGTGCCGCCGCTGGCGCCCGGAATCGGAATGAACGCGTTGATCATCGACACGAACGCTGACAGCGCCATGCAGTCGATAATCAGATCAAGGCTGACGTTCAGGCCCAGCGCCTGCGCGCAGAAAAACGGGATCGCGTAATACAGGCCCAGCCGTACAAAGTTGGCCAGCGTCACTCGCACAATCAGCGGCCGGTGGCCTTTCAGCTTCGCAGTTTCACTGCCGAACCGGTCGAGCTGATCCTTTAATAAAGCCAGCGCTTTTTCCGGATTTTTTACCAGATGCAGCTTACAGCCCAAATTCAGACCGGTCGTGCTGATCCATGTGTAAACCTTCGGGAACCGGACTAACGCCCACAACCCGATAATCACCAGGCTGTTGACCAGAAAGCCAAGCAGGACAAGCAAAAAGAACTGCGAATAGTTAGTGTAGAAATGATGAAACCGCAGCAGGATCAAAATGAAAACCGACGCGATCATCGTCGACTGGTACACAATAAAATCCATCCACAGCACGCTCGCCGAATCACTTAACGGCACGCCCTGTTTCTTAAACACATACACCTGGGCAAACTGACCACCCGAGGCGCTCGGAGTCACGCCATGGAAAAAAGAAGCCACCAGGGCGTTGACAATCCCATAATTCAACTTGTAATGCGGATTGCTGATGCGGGTCAGCTGCGTCAGTATCCAGCCGATCACACACTGATACAGAATCGCGATCGCAATGATCACGATCAGCCAGCCGGCGTTCACCTGCTGCAGAATCCCCATGACCTCGTTAAAATTATCCTTCAAGGTAAACCACAGCACTCCGGCTGTGAAGCCTACGATGAGCAGAATATTAATCACATAGTTTCGCGCTTTTTTCATACTTCCTCAGCCTCGTTAACTTATTATACAATGAAAAACAAGGTTACACAAGGAATAAGGCTTCCTGCCCCGCGCTCTTAAGACCGCCTTCGCCGATTCTTTTTTCTTTCTTAAGAAATCCCCGTCAAATCAAAGAAAAAGAGAGCTTGCTCTCCTTACAACGTCTCCGGCCGGTTGTTTTCCAGCACGGTTTCATAAATGGTTTTCAGCTGCTGGCCCACGCTGGCGATGCTGCGTTCCTGCGCCGTCTTTTTCCCCTCGTCGCTGACCGACGGCAGACGCTTCTCAACGACTCCTTCGATCAGCTCGACGAACTCGTCTACAGACTGGCCTTTATAACAGTTCACCCGATCTTTCAGCCAAGGATCAAACACCCCGATGTCACGGACGATGACCTGTTGGGAAGCGGCCAGCGCTTCCAGCACGACGATGCCTTCCGTTTCCTCGTAAGACGGGAAGAAAAAAGCATTCGCTCCGGCATACGCGCCCTCGATAATCGCGCCCTTAACATAGCCTGGGAAGATCACATTGGCCGGATGATCCTCAACCAGCTCGCGGATATTCTTCGGCACGGAGATCAGCGGCGTATAGCCGAACCAGATAAACTTATACTGCGGCAGACGCTTCGCTACCTCAATGAAATCCGGCAGTCCCTTGCGCTCAAAATACAAGCCGACAGACAATACGACCTTATCGGTTTCATTCAGGCTGAAATACTTGTAATACGCTTTGACCTTTTCCGGATTGTAGCTGAAGCGGTCCAGATCAATGCCGTTGGACACGGCATAAATCGGTAAGTCAATGCCATAGCCTTCCAACAAGCTCTTGGAATAGGGCGTCGGCGTAATGATCGCATCGGCGCTGGAATAGAGCGAAACCAGATGCTTCTTAAACAGCGGGGCAAACTGATTGGACAGCACAAACGAATTGCGGAAATCTTCTTCAGTTGAATGTGCGTGATAAATGACCGGTTTGCCTTCCCGGCGGGCTTTGGCAATCACTCCCGCGCTGGCCGGTCCGACCGTATTGATGTGCAGAATATCAAAATCATCGTTCGGATCCAGCGTGTACTCAATCCCCGCCATCGTCAGCGCCTGCTTCTGATGCTTCAGCGCCCGGCCGATCCCGGAAGTTGAGATCACCTTTTCTCCTTCAAAAAACAACAATACTTTCATGTACATACCTCGAATCCACTATCAAGTATAATGAAAACCCTATCAATTATCAAGTCCTTCCGCGGTTTTCATCCTGAGCCTTAGACATCCGGCGGACATTGTTTGCCAGATTTCTGCAAAGAGGAGCTTGTTTTATTCAAATTCAGATGTATCAAAATCATCAGGGAATAATTCCATGCTTCCATTCAACAGCGGCTGAAAAGCAAAAAAAGCGACCCCCAAAATGAGGGTCAGCTTTCTATGCAAGTTTCAGCTTATTCTTCTGACAGCTTGACTAAGCGTGTATAACGGCGCTGCGCATCCTTCTTTGTTCTTTCGAACATTTCGTATGCTTTTTCGCCCTTCAGCTTCGGCAGCTGGCTGTAACGGGTTTCGTTCAGCAGGAACGCCTGGAACAGATCCCAGTTCGGTTCCTTGGAATCGATCGTTAACGGATGTTCTTCGTTGCGCGGATCGAAACGGTACAGAACGGTATAGCCGCATTCAACAGCCTTGGCCTGAACTCTCTGATGGTTCGCCAGACCGCCCTTGATGCCGTGTTCAGCACATGGTGCGTAAGCGATGATCAGGGATGGTCCATCGTAGCTTTCAGCTTCCTTGAAGGCTTTCAGCGTCTGAGCCCGGTTCGCGCCCATCGAAACGGAAGCGACATAGACATGACCGTAAGCCATCGCGATCTGACCGAGGTCTTTCTTCGCGGTGCTCTTGCCGCCGGCTGCGAACTTCGCGATCGCTGCCGACTGCGAAGACTTGGATGCCTGTCCGCCGGTGTTGGAGTAAACTTCGGTATCCAGAACCAGGACGTTGACGTTCAGGTTGTTGGCCAGAACATGATCCAATCCGCCGTAGCCGATATCATAAGCCCAGCCGTCGCCGCCGACGATCCAGATCGACTTGCCGACCAGGTCGCGTTCGTAATCCAGCAGTTCCTTGACCGCTTCATTCGCAGAAGCTTTGACGCCGGCAATGATTTCATCTTTGATTTCACGCTGTGCATCACGGTTGTTGCCCGCCGCCAGATATTTCTCGAACGCCGCCTTCAGTTCCGGTTCAACGGAATCCAGGTTGTTTTCCATCAGCGACAGGATGCGCGCTTCCTTGAAGTTCTGCGCCAAAGCCATGCCGTAGCCGTATTCAGCGTTGTCTTCAAACAGGGAGTTCGCCCAGGCGACGCCGTTGCCTTCCGCATCGTTGGAGAACGGAGTTGACGGTGTCGAGGAGCAGTAGATCATCGAGCAGCCGGTCGCGTTGGCGATCATCATATCCTTGCCGAACAGCTGAGAAGCCAGCTTGTAGTAAGGCGTTTCGCCGCAGCCCGGGCAGGCTCCGGAAACTTCAAAGTAAGGCATTGCGAACTGCGAGCCCTTGACCGTGTCCACCGGGAAGTAGTTCGTCTTGTATTCGGTGTGCTTGAACAGGTAATCGGCCAGCGGTTCCTGATCCAGCTTTTCGTTGATATCGACCATCTTCAGCGCCTTGTTGCCGCCCTTGCCCGGACATTCAACAACGCACAGACCGCAGCCGACGCAGTTCGCCGGAGAAACCTGAATCCGATACTTCAGATTTTCAACACCCTTGCCCATCGCCTGAATCGTCTTGAATTCCATCGGCGCATTGGCGATTTCTTCATCTGTCAGTAAGAACGGACGGATTGTCGCATGCGGGCAGACGAACGAGCAGAATCCGCACTGGATACAGTTGTTTGGATCCCAGGTCGGAACCTGAACCGCGATCGTGCGCTTTTCCTTGAAGGAAACGCTGTTGTGAATCGAGCCGTCCAGGATATCGTACTTCATGAAGTTGGATACCGGCAGATCGTAGCCTTCCAGAGAGTTGATCGCCATGACATGGTTGTCAAAGTATTCGTCGCCGGTCAGCTTGCGTCCGGAATCATAGCTCAGTTCAGCCCATTCCGGCTTCACTTCGATTTCAACCAGACCGTTTTTGCCCTGGTCGATCGCCTTGTAGTTCAGCTGGACGATTTCGTCGCCCTTCTTGGAGTAGGACTTCTTCGCCATGTACTTCATCAGTTCAACCGCTTTATCATACGGCATGATCTGTTCGTTCAGCGCGAAGAACGCCGACTGCAGGATCGTGTTGGTCCGGCGGCCCATGCCGATTTCCTGAGCGATCTTGGTCGCGTCGATGATGTAGAACTTCGCGTTCTTCTTCGCCAGCTGCGCCAGCATGCGGTTCGGCAGGTGATCCTGCAGTTCCTCTGCGGAGAACGTTGTGTTCAATAAGAAGGTTCCGCCGTTCTTCAGGCAGCTGACCATGTCATACTTGAAGCAGTAAGCGTCTAAGCTGCAGGAAACGAAATCAGCGTTTTCAATATAATAGGTGGAACGGATCGGGGAATGACCGAAACGCAGGTGGGAGCGGGTAACGCCGCCGGCCTTCTTCGAGTCATACTGGAAATACGCCTGCGCATACTGATCGGTGTTGTCGCCGATGATCTTGATCGAAGACTTGTTCGCCGAAACGGTACCGTCAGAACCCAAACCGAAGAACAGGCAGGATGTGTAGTCCGCGCTGACATGGAATTCAGGATCGACTTCCAGGCTCAGGTGCGTAACGTCATCGTTGATGCCGATGGTGAATTCCGCCTTCGGAGCATCTTTCGCCAGTTCGTCATAAACAGCCTTGATCTGGTTCGGCTGCGTATCGCGGGAGCTTAAGCCGTAGCGGCCGCCGATGATCGTCAGATCCATGCCCTTTAATGCGGCTAAGACGTCGAGGTACAGCGGTTCACGGGCGCCCATTTCCTTCGTGCGGTCCAGAACCGCGATCTTCTTGACCGAAGCCGGCAGCACCGCGGTCAGATACTTCACGGAGAACGGACGATACAGATGGACTTTGATCAGGCCGACTTTTTCGCCGCGCTTGGTCAGCTCGTCGATCGTTTCTTTAATCGTTTCGGTAACGGAACCCATCGCAATGATGATGCGTTCCGCATCCGGTGCACCATAGTAAGTGAACGGTGCGTATTCGCGGCCGGTATGCTCGCTGATCTTCTTCATGTAATCGGCAACTATATCCGGGATCGCTTCATAGTGCAGATTCTGCGCTTCGCGGCCCTGGAAATAAATGTCGTCGTTTTCCGCGCCGCCGCGGGTTACCGCGTTGGTATGCGGGTTCAGCGCATTGGCCCGGAACGCTTCAACCGCGTCCATGTCGATCAAGCTCTTTAAGAACTCATAATCCATGACTTCGACTTTCTGAATTTCGTGAGAAGTTCTGAAGCCATCAAAGAAATGAATGAACGGCACGGAGCCCTTGATCGCCGCTAAATGCGCGACGCCGGCCAGATCCATTGCTTCCTGAACGGAATGCGACGCCAGCATGCAGACGCCGGTCTGACGGCAGGCATAAATGTCGCTGTGATCGCCGAAAATGCTCAGCGCACGGGTTGCCAGAGAACGCGCTGCGACGTGAATAACGCCTGGCAGCAGCTCGCCGGCCATCTTATAGATATTTGGAATCATCAACAGTAAGCCCTGGCTTGCCGTAAATGTGGACGCCAGCGCACCGCCCTGCAGAGCGCCGTGTACCGCGCCGGCGGCACCGCCTTCAGCCTGCAGTTCCGCAACTTTGACAATCGTGTCAAAAATGTTTTTACGGCCCTGAGTAGCCCATGCGTCAACGACTTCAGCCATCGGTGAGGATGGGGTGATAGGATAGATTGCAGCTACTTCAGTAAACGCATACGCGCAATGAGCGGCAGCTGTATTGCCATCCATGGACATAAAAGTTTTTGTCATGGTTAAACCTCCTGTACTCTCTAACCGTTACCATTATAAAACAAAAGGTTTGATTTTTAAACCTCGATTTTCAACTTCTTCCTGCTTCTTTCCGATTTTTACCCATTTTTTTCAAGCGCTTTCCATCAGATGATTTAAACTTTACAATTTGCCTGAAAACCGGCCGTCAAAAAAGGAGGAAATCAATGAATTTCCCCCTTCTGTTGCCTACACTTGAATGCGCGTCCACTTCGCTTCGCGGAAACGCCAGTAGCTGACGATATAGCGCGTGAACTGATCGAGCAGCACCGACAGCCACGCCCCCGGCAATCCCAGATTGAGCGGATAGCACAGCACCCAGGTCAGAACCGGCCGGACGATCGTGACGCTGACAAACATCAGAAGCGCGACATACTTGACGTCGCCGGCCCCGCGCAGCGATCCGACGATGATGACCTGCACGATCTGAAACAGCACGGTGATCGAAAGAATGATCAACGGCGTTTCCCCGGCCAGAATCACCGCCGCCTCGTTGGTGAACAGCGCCATCAGCTGGGCGCGGAACAGCGTGATCGAACCGGAGACAAGAATTGCCAGAATCAAACCGATCCGCTGGGCGACCTTACCGTAGATGATCGCCATATCCGAGCGGCTGGCGCCTAAGCTCTGTCCGACCAGCGAGGTATTGGCAATCGACAGCCCGTCGCCGACGGAGAACGAAATCGACATGATGTTCATGACAATCTGATGGGCGGCGAAGGCGACCGTGCCCAGGCCGGCCACCGCTTTGGCGTACATCAGAAAGCCGATCCGCAAAAAGATCTGTTCAACAAAGGCCGACCAGCTGATGTTATAAAGATCGCGGATCGCCGGAATATCCGGCTTCCACGACTGCCGCCGATGCAGCTTTAAGAAGCCCTCGGTATGCGTGACGGAATACACCGCGATCAGAAACGAGACGATATTGCCGATCGCCGTCGCGATCGCCGCGCCCGCCACCTCCAGGCGTGGAAAGAAAAACAAACCGTTGATCAAAAGTGCGTTGAACACGAGGTTGACAAGATTGGCCGCGATGTTGGTGATCATCGAAATCCGCGTGTTGCCGACGCCGCGCTGGGCGGCGGTGATCGTCAGACCGATGCAGTAGAAGAAATTGCCGAACATGATAATCCGGAAATACGTTACCGCCAGTCCCAGATAATCCGGCGTCGCCCCGGCAAACGCCAGGATCTGCGGGGCAAACAGCGCGCCGCAGAAGGACAGCAGAAAAGAAAACCCGACGCTCAGCAGCAGCGCCTGGCGCAGATAGGTATTCGCTTCTTCCTGCTTACCCGCCCCCTTGCGGCGGGAAACGAGCACGGTAACTCCGGTGTTGAGCGCCAGGATCGTCGCCAGCACAAGAAACTTCGGCTGGTTGGTGATGCCGACCGCCGCGATCGACGCCGAGCCCAGGTTGCCGACCATCATCAAATCGACCGCTCCGATCAGCGCGATCAGCACGCTCTCGACGGCGCTGGGCCAGGCGATTTGATAGGTGCGCTTGTAAATCGCTTTGTTGCTCGGTATTTCGCCGCGGATCTGAGCCGGCTTGATCATTCCCTGCCAGCGGAAAAAGTTCAATATTGCGTCCACTTATAACTCCCCCTCAATTCTATACCGAATAGTTTACCATAATTCTTCAGAAAATGCGTCTTTAGTTCTGCCCTTGATTAAGGGAAACGGACCGGCCTGATTTTTTTACCCTATCCTCAGCGCAAAAAAAAGAAACCCGCCGCCGGAAGATCGAACTTCCACTTCAGCTGCGGGCTTCGATGTTGAAAATCCTGTCCATTAAACGGGATTTGTTTCTTTCAGAGCATTCTTCGCTTATTTTTCAAGCAGGTAGGCCGCCAGCAGCGTGTAAGCCGCGCTGACGCCCTGCATGTGCGTCCGTTCCATACCGTGGCTGGCATGCACGCCCGGGCCGATCAAAGCGCCGCGGATATCGTTGCCGCCCTTGAGCGCCGCGCCGCAGTCGCTGCCGTAAAACGGATAGATGTCGACGGCATAGGGCAGCTGGTGTGCCTGCGCCAGTTCGATCAGCCGGCTGGTCATCTGATAATCATACGGGCCGCCGGAATCTTTGGCGCAGATCGACACATCGGTCTCAGTACAGCTCAGATCTGTACCGACGCAGCCCATATCGACCGCCAACAGCTCCCGGACATCACCTGGAATCCACGAAGCGCCGTGGCCGACTTCCTCATAGGTGGAGAACAGGAAATAGGTTTTCTGCGGCGTGGTCACGTTTTCATCTTTGAGCGCTTTCAGCAGCGTCAGAAAGATCGCGGCGGAAATCTTGTCGTCCAGAAAGCGGGATTTGATGAAGCCGCTTGGGGTGATCGTCGTCTTCGGGTCGATCGCGATGATATCCCCGGCCTGGATTCCCAATCTGCGCACATCCTCTTCATTGCGGACAAGCTCGTCGATCCGTACTTCCATCGTTTCCTCCGAGCGTTCCTGGCTCGAAGCTTCCTTATAGACATGCACCGCCGGGGCCGTCGACAGAATCGTACCGGTATAGACTTTTCCCTGGCGTGTGATGATGCGGCAATATTCGCCATCCAGCGTCGGCAGGCACGGCCCGCCCAGCCGGGTAAACGCCAGCTTGCCATCCTTTTTAATTGATCGGACCATCAGCCCCAGCGTATCGGTATGCGCGCTCACCGCAACAGCCGGCTGATCGGCCGGTCCTTCGATTTCCACGATCAGATTGCCCTTGGCGTTGCGATAACAGGCGTAGCCTAACGCCTGCACCTGTTTTTCGATCCAGTCGATCGCATGCTGAGTAAAACCGGTCGGACTGTCGATGCTCAGCAGTTGTTGAGCATAGTCCGCCAGAATTTGTTCGTTCATCTTCTTCATTGCGTTTCCTCTTTTCCTTCTGAACCAGACTAACTGATGTAGACTCCGTCCTGATCATCCGTTTCGCTGACCAGCACTTTCACATCCTCATTGAGCGAGGTCGGCACGTTCTTGCCGACATAATCGGCGCGGATCGGCAGCTCGCGGTGTCCGCGGTCAACCAACACCGCCAGATGAATCGCCCGCGGCCGGCCGAAATGCATGATGCCGTCCATCGCTGCGCGCACTGTGCGGCCTTTATACAAGACGTCGTCGACCAGAATCACGATTCTGTCCTGCACCGGCACGCGCAAGGCCGGCGGCTGAACCTCGCCGCGTTCTATATCGTCGCGCCACGAAGAAATATCAAGGCTGTCGCAGGGAATGTCGCATTCCTCAAACTGATCGATCATCTTTTTTAAACGTTCCGCCAGAAATTCGCCGCGGGTCTTGATGCCGACCAGCACCAGTCCTTCCACACCCTTGTTTTTTTCTACGATTTCATGCGCCATGCGTACTAACGAACGCTTCATGGAACTGGCGTCCATAATTTCCTTCATGTTTGTCTTCTCCTTTCGTCACACAATCTGGAATAAATAAAATTTAAGATACCGGGTTTCCGGCACGGTTATTAAAATGGGATGATCCGGGGCCTGATGACGGACCTCGATCTGCCGCAGCTCGACCTTTGCGTTCCGCGCGGCTTCCTGCAGCATCGTTTCAAACATCGCGTCTTCCATAAAATGCGAACATGACGCCGTTGCGAACAGCCCACCCCGCGGCAGCAGTCTCATCGCCAGCGTGTTGATCTGGCAATAGCCCTGATAGGCGCTGCGGATCGTTTTGCGGGATTTGGTAAACGCCGGCGGATCGAGAATGACATAATCAATGCCCTGCGCTTTCCACTTCGGATCCGCTAACAGATCGAACACGTCGGCCTGCACAAACTCCAGCTTCTCTTCCAATCCGTTAAGCCGCGAGTTGTCTCTGGCGCTGGCTAATGCGCTGGCGGAAATATCGGCGGCGATCACCCGCGCCGCCCCAGCCTTCGCCGCATTGAGCGCGAATGATCCGGTATGCGTGCAGCAGTCCAGCACCGATCTTCCCTTCGCCAGCCGGGCCGCTGCCTGACGGTTGTATTTCTGATCGAGGAAAAATCCCGTCTTCTGCCCCTCGCCAAAATCAACCTCATAGCGAATTCCGTTTTCCACGATCTGCGTCGTCGTGCTTTCAGGATGCGGGAAGCCGGCGGCCCAGCCCGTACCTTCCCTCAGTCCTTCCTTTTTGCGCAGCGCAATATCGTTGCGCTCGTAAATCCCCGCGACTGTTTGACCGCGTTTTTCCATTTCTTCCCACAACAGGGCAAACAGCTGATCCTTGATCCGTTCGATCCCCAGCGACATGATCTGGCTGACCAGCACCGAACCAAACCGATCGACCGTCCAGCCCGGAAAGTGATCAGCTTCCCCAAAGATCAGCCGGCAGCAGCCGAAATCCTCGCCCATGACGATCCGGCGGTAATCCAGACTGTAACCGATCCGGCGGCGCCAGAACGCCTCGTCAAATCCGTCGTTGGCATTCTGCGAAACAATCCGCACGCGGATTAGCGACTGTTCATTATAAAACCCGGTTCCCAGATAAGTTCCCTTTTCATTGACGACGTCGCACAGCTGCCCGTCCGCCGTTTCTTTGACTTCGACGACTTCGCCGCCGTAAACCCACGGATGACCGCTTTGCAGGCTGCGCTGCGCTTTTTTCGTCACGGTCACCGTCGGAAACTGACGTTGTTGTTTCATGATTCATCCCTCTTTTTCACAGTCTTATCTTATCTGAAAGTCAGGGAAATTACAAATATTCTTTTCCCAAATTTCCGGTTAAACCTTTGACAAGGTCACAAAAAGAGTGTAATCTGAAATGGCACCGTTTTTTATCATTTCTGCAAGCCAGACCTCTGTTTTTATTCTGATTCCAAACAAATCAGGAGAAAAGAGGGTGCCAGGGATATGAGTTATGACTTTTTCAGCATGAATACAATTAGTGAAAACGCTGTGCTTCATCACAGACTTTTTTATTGCGTCCGTGAATTATTTCGGGCGCCTGAAAATCACAGGAGGCCGCAGTTAAGCCGTTCGGCTCAGCTGCTTCACGAATTGGGCATGCCCAGCAGTCTTTCCGGTTACCGGTTCTTGGAATTCGCGATGATCACGCTCGCGGAACAGCCGCACCTGCTCAAGAACCTGGACCGCGGATTATATCCGATCATTGCCGAAAAGTTTAACAGCACCAAAGACCGGGTTGAGAAAAACATCCGCTGCGCCATTGAACGAACATGGCTGCGCGGCAACGCTTCCCTGATCAGTGAGATTTTCGGGTATTCCGTTAATCCGGATCAGGGCCGACCATCCAACGCCGAGTTCCTCTGGGCCGTCTGCGATTATCTGAACCGCTGAACAGGTTCAGACGTGCCGGTTTATGCGCAACCCAAAAATCCGCCGTTGAAGCCAGCGATCAACGAATCCGGGCAGCTGCCCTGGGATATTCGCGATCAAGTGCTCGACGGCGGATCTTTTTTATTTTATCGCAGCTGTTTCAAGTATGAAAATCAGGTCTTCTTCAAGAACATCCGCTGCATGACCTGTCGTGACCGGATACGCCAGTGAT
>NZ_CFQZWI010000054.1:0-19317 GCF_986127675.1 Holdemania sp.
ACTTCTCAAATAAGAGATAGTGTCTGACGGGTATCGCTTTCTCAAGCGTCCCTACGCTTATAGTATATTCCATTCCTGAGTTATTTCAAGAACTTTTTATTTATTTTCGCTGAGTTGTCGCTCGCAAAACAAAAGAGGTGAAAATCTTTTTCCCTTATTATCCAAAAAAACAAGTCCTCATCTGTGCCGCGGCCTACCAACACCGAATCGTTAACTCCATATCTTATAAGCAAAATTTCAGTATCGCAAAATTCTTCCTGTTGCCGCTGTGGAAGCCTGCCTCTCCATCAAGTTCTTTCATTGCGGCCATTGAAAAACCGCAGCGGATTTCGCTGCGGTTGCCTTCTTTCCTGATTGATGATTTGGGATAACCAAAGACCCGTAACTTAGATGAAATATTCAACAGGCTTCTTCGTCGACAGCTTGCCTTCGATAAAGTCACGTTTTACTGCGGTATCATACGAGCGCGCGTTATACTCGCAGACAAACGAACAGCGCATGCAGTTGATACACTTGGTCTCATCAATTTCCAATGTCTGCGGATCAATGGCTCCGGTCGAACAATTCGCCGCGCAGGCTCCGCACTGGATACAATTTTCCGCTTTGAATTCTTTCGGTGCTGCTGAGATTTCCTTCGCGAAATCAACTTCCGGCGTTCCTTCAATCGTGATCGCTTCAACAGTTCCGCTGTTCAGTTTATCCATAACCTTGCCCGCGAATTCAGCCATGATCTGATTGTCTTCAACATTTGGACGGCTGTGTCCCGCTTTGGCAACGCTGGCAAAGACATGCGGCGTTACCAAACCGATTGCGCCAACGACGACAAAACCCTGCTTGGAAACAATACTCGCAATGTTGGCATAGACGTTCTCCGCTGCGCGGTTTCCAAAGGCGCAGACGACGACGCACGGGGTGTTATCGCCCTTTAAGTTTGTAAACAAACCTTCGATCATCGGAATCTGTCCGCCATACGACGGCGCAGCGACGATCGCCAGATCCTCAGCCGCAAACGTCACTTCTTCTGTCCGGGATGCCGCGTTGGTCAAATCCGCAAACTCTACATCATCAGAGAACTTCGCCGCTAACATCGCCGCGGCATTCTTTGTTCCTTCTGTCGGCGAAAAAACCGCAACCTTTACATGTTTGGATTTCGGCGCTTCCTGCGGTGCCGGCGTGTTTTCCTCAGCGCAGCCGGCCAGTCCCATCAGCGCAGCCCCAGCCGTCAACGCAGCGGTTCCTTTAATAAAATTTCGACGTGATATTTCCTTCTTCATTTCTATTTCCTCCTCGTCTCTTCCATTGTATCAGGGTTTGTTCATTTTTCAACAATCAAACGATTATTTTTACAATCAATGAGTTATTTTATTTTGATCTTTGAGAATTATGCTATAATGACAGGCAAAGAGGACATGTCTATGAATGAACATAACGCTCTATTAAAGAAATCCCGGATGACCCGCTACTTTATCGACGCGGTCGTCTCACTGTCGGATGACATGCCGGTCGATGCGATCACGCTGCGCCAGGTCGCTGCCGCCGCCGGCTACAACAGCGCGACGCTTTACAACTATTTTCAAAATATGAACCAGCTGATCGCCTTCACGCTGATCGACCGAATGAGCCTGATCTGGATCGACGCTTCGAAGTTACAGGAACAGCTGAACGGCTCGCTCAATCACTACCTGGGCCAATGGCTCGCCCAATGCCGTGAATCTTTCCAGCATCCCCAGCTGTTTCTATATTTTTTCCAACTGGAAGAAAAAGCGCTGATTTACCAGCGAATTCCAGACTATTTTGCGGTCTTTCCAGAGATTCGCGAACAGCTCAGCGCCCCACTGTTGGCACAGACTGGAGAAACGGACTTTGCACGAAAGAATCAGAATATCCTGCTTCCCTGTGTAGAGGAAGGTTATTTCCTGTCGGCCGATGTGGAAAACCTGATCGCTGCAGCTGATATCCTGTTCGGCGGCATTCTCTTACAAATTCTGCGCCATCGCACAGATTCACAAGCGCCAGTTCACTACACTCAGATTTTTTTCCGTTTCCTGCATTCATTCACTGACGCTTATCGGCAAAAAGCAAGTCCGGAAAGTGACTGGTTGTACGAACAGATCGAACGCTGGGATCCTTCTTTCTCATTTCTTAATTCCTTTTTCATCTAACTTTAATCCTCTTATTTTCAAAGCTTTCTCTTGGGCATCACTCGTTTCGGGAGTTTTTTTCCTGCTTCTTCATTTCTTTCCTCCGCCGCCTTCCTTCTTTAAGGGAAAATGATGTTCTGTCTTTTCGCTGGTCTTGCTTTCACTCCACAATTAACGTTGTTGCAAAAAGTCCGCGGCTGATGGAAACCCTTCGCCAGATTCAACAGTTTTCAGTTTTGTTTGCGCCTGGCGTAAACAAAAAGGCATACGATCATGCCTTTTTATTCGGGGAGATTTATGAAAGAGCTGAATTTCTCGCTTTAATCCTTGGATGCGATGCTCCAATTTTTCGCAGGAATCCTCCATTATTTCATCTGATCCGCAAAGAAGTGGACAGTTGCCTCAACAACGGCATTCTGGACGTCCGAATCGTTGCCGAATTCCCCGGCCCCAAGCGAGTGCGTGCCGCGCGGCACATCCAGATGGGTTGTGATTTTAGTATTGACCGCCGCTTCAAAGATCGGATCCGTGATCGTCTTGGTTACGGTGTTATCCTGCCCGCCGGTGACCACCATCAAACTGCCGGTATAGGCGCTGAGATTGCCCATCGGTTTGGCTTGCGCGGACTGTTCTAAGAAGTCGTGCGCGACCGGAACCTCCTGATTCCAGATCCGGATAGTAGCAACGCCGCTGTCCGCGGATTCTTCGATCAGTTTTCTAATCGTTTCCTCATTCCCCATGCTTGTCAGCGACTTCAGCCCGTCGGCCGCCGCCGGCGCCCATAAGACGGTCGTTCCGACCTTTTCCTCGCTTAAATACAGCGAAGTCACGCGGCCGCCCATACTGTACCCCAGCATCCCGAGGCGGTCTTCGTCAATCTTGTAATTCGCACGGGCATACGCGAAAACGCTGGCGACGTCGTCGTGCATATTTTCCAGCGTGTAGGCCATAAAGTCTTCCTGACTTTCACCGCAGCCTGGGAAATCCAGCCGGAGACTGGCGATACCTTGTTCAGCCAGTCCTTTTGCGACATCGGTAAACGCTCCGCTTTCTTCCTTGCTGCCCTGAAATCCATGAGCGAAAACAACTAACGGATAACCCGCTTCCGGCATGTCCGCCGGCAAATCCAGAACAGCCTGAATTTTGATGCCGCGGGCGGAATCGATCTCAACCTTCTCGCTGGTCGGCATTTTCACTGTTTCCGGGAGCTTCTCCGGATCGGACGTTGGAGTTGAGTCCTGCGCGGGCGAAGAAGCGCAGCCGGCTAAGCTCAGGCACAGACTTGCCGCTAATAAGCCATAGCTCCAGGACTTCATAACTCTGCACCGTCCGTTTCGATGACATGCTGAAACCAGGCATAGCTGTCTTTTTTCACCAGCTTGCGCGTACCCTGACCATTATTGTCCACATCGACATAAATCAGGCCGTAGCGTTTTTCCATCTCGCAGCTGTTGCCGCTGACGATATCGAACGGCGACCACAGCGTATAAGCAAACAATTCCACTTCATCTTCTATCAGTTTCCGCATCTGCGCGATATGCTCGCGATGATAGGCAATGCGGTAATCGTCATGAATCTGACCTTCGCTGTCCAGCGTTTCTTCCACGCCGATGCCGTTTTCCGCGATCATCATCGGTACATGATAACGATCCCAATAGGAGCTCATCGCGATATACAGTCCAGTCGGATCAATCGTCCACCCCCATTGCGTTGCTTTCGTAAACGGATTGGCCACCTTCTTGCCGGAAGCATCGACGCAGTGTGAATAATAATATGCCACCGCCAGGAAATCCATCGTGTTTTCCTTGATCAGCTCCGCATCACCCGGCTCCATCCGAATTGTAATGTGATGTTCCTTAAAATAACGTTTGGCATATCCCGGATATTCCCCGCGCAGCTGCACGTCGGAATAGAAATAATCCTTCATCCGGTTCGCCTCTAACGCCTGCTCGCAAGCTTTCGGATCGCTGTTGAGCGGATAAGTCATCTGATCGGCAAGCATGACGCCGATCTGGATCTGCGGATCAATCGCCTTCGCTGCCCGGACTAACAGCGCATTCGCCACAAATTCGTGATGAACCGCCTGGTACTTCGCCGCCGTGAAATCCTCGTATTCGTCCATGATCATGCCTAACGAGCTGAATGATTCGCCGAAGATCAGGTTGATCTGGTTGACAGCGATCCAGTACGGAACTAAATCGTGGAACTGTTCAAAACAGGCCCGGGCATAATTCACATACATTTCGATCGTCTCACGGCCATACCAGCCCTGATGATGCTGGACGATCGCCAGCGGCATATCGTAGTGCGACAGCGTGACAATCGGCGTGATCCCGGCCTCATGCAAGGCTTCAAAAACCTGACGATAAAAGGCAAGGCCTGCCACGTTAGGCTGTGCATCATCGCCATTAGGGAAAATGCGCGCCCAGCTGATGCTCATGCGGAAGGCCTTAAAACCCGCCTGCTTCATCAGCTCAATGTATTCCGGATAGCGATGATAGAAATCAACCGCCTCATGCTTGGGATAATGATGAACAGGGTGATCGGAGAAAACATCCGCCACCCGTTCCGTCAAGGATTGCCGTGTATAATTGACGTTGCCGCCATGCGCGTCGTGCACCCGGCAGATCTGGATATCAGCGACATTAACGCCTTTGCCGCCTTCCTGCCAGCCGCCCTCCATCTGGACTGCCGCGCTGGCGCCGCCCCACAGAAAGGTTTCCGGAAACTTCGCCATCGTTAACCCTCCTTTTCCGTCAGCTTGCGCATGACGACTTCAAAAGTCAGAATCAAATCGGCAGTCAGCTCGATCTCGCTGTTGATCGTCATCAGCGTATCCTGAGCGTGATTAAATAACATGCTGTATTCATAGCGGATGCCGCGGGCTTCATTCTGGATGATTTCCGTCTGTGCCCGATGCGCTTCCGCAATTTCCTTTTTCGCCATTTCCAACAGCACGTGTGCTTCAGTGAAATTCATTTCCCGCATTGCTTCGCGGGCCTGCTTGGCATCGTTGCGGGCGTCGCCGGCGTGCAGGATGATTTCCATCGCGGCGCTGACCAGGGCTGGTTGTGTGTTTTGTTCGTTCATGCTTCTTCCTCTTCCTTCAACACTTTCATTTCGTGGGCTTTAAAGAAAGGATACCAAATAACCCAGGATACCGCAAACAGGACGACTTCCAGCAATATGACCCGGAAATCCCCATGTGTCGCCAAGAAGGAACAGATCGGCATCGGCAGCTGATTGACATTCATGACGGCGTGCGGGATGGTGACCAGCCCGGCCTTTAAGACGAACCAGACGATTGTCGGGATAACCAGCGAGTTGATCCACATCGGCAGCATCAGAATCGGATTCAGCGCGATTGGCGCACCGTAGACCAGCGGCTCATTGATATTGAACAGTGATGGGACCAGCGCTACCTGGCCGAAGCGCTTCAGGCGCTTGCTTTTGGAACGGCACATCATGACGTTCAGCGCCAGCTTCACACCCATGCCGCCGATAAAGATAACGCTGAAGGTGATATTGGAAGTATAGATATTGGCCGGCGCCAGCCCGTTGGCAAAGGCTTCCGCATTGGCGGTGATGCCGGCCAGCGCGATCGGTGTCGTGATCGGATTCATAAACCAGCTGTTGACGCCGAAGGAATAGAAGAACGCCGGAATGAAGATGCATAACAAGAAGCCCGGGAACGTCTGTCCAATCGCAATCAGCGGACTGAACAGCTGCGTGATCAGCGCGAACAAATCCAGATTCAGGCCATAGATCAAGGTCGTGGTCAGCACGAGTACGACAATGCCCGGGATGACCTGGTTCAGCCAGCGGACTAAGAAATCAGGAATCGCTTCCGAATCCTCAAACCAATGCAGCTTGAAGTAAAGATTACTGATCACAATCGTAACGATCCCCGCGAAGAACGCCGGAATCATACCGGTCCCGCCAAAGCGGCCGAAAGCCACCTGGAACTGGAAATTTTCGATTGACGGACGGATGATCATCATGAACATCATCAACGAGATCAAGCCTGTTGAAACGCCATATTCGCCGAAGCCATATTCCTTTGCGCCGTGATAGCCGACTAAGAAGACCAGCGTCAGCGACATAATGCCGAAGCTGAACGTGTATACCGGCGATAAATCCGGTAAGAACGGCAGATAACCGGCGATTAGATTGTAAATGGAAACTAACGATCCCAGCAACAGGATCGGAACGTTCGCCATCAGTGCGCTGGAGAGTGCCTTGATGATTTTTTTGTCCATAAACTTGGCGACTTTCGGGGCAAAATCGCTGCCCAGCCATTGAATCAACTTATCCATGATTGAATTCTCCCTTATTCTTCTTAATTGCTTCCATGCTTAATTCCATCAACCCTTTGCCATCCAGTCCGGCGTACATTTCTTTGGGAATGACGATCACCGGCACATGATACGGCTCGCACAGCTGCGTCATCTCCGCTTTCACATATTCCAGATGCGGACCTAACAGAAGCAGGTCGATCGCGTTCACATCATCCTGAACGCTGTTCTTATTTTTAGCTTCGATCTTGGCGACGACATTCATTTTCTTAGCGGCGATCCGCATTTGCTGAGCGAGGAATCCGCTCGACATGCCCGCGCCGCAGCACAGCAGAATTCTGATTTTATCCATCTTGATTTTCCCTTCCTTTTCGTATGAGAACCGGTTCTTACGCTCTCATTATTGTCGATAAAGGGATTCCTTTCCACTCGCTTTTTTCACCGCTGGTGTGAAAACTCCAACAATTTCATGCCTGCGGTGAATTTCATTGATTGAACCCGGCGGGAACTCATGCGTATAATAAAATCAACAAAGCGTCCGTGTTCAACTTAGATTTGTTCTCAAAACAGGCGGCTGCCGGATAAAAGCTCCGGTATTCAGGTCCTGCCGGGCAAGCAAACCGATACACGACAGCCATCCAAAAATACCGTAATTCTCATTTTATCCAATCGGAAGGAGGGAAACCGAATGGATCCAATCAAAGAGAAAATCATCCAGCAGCTGCAGAAGCAGCCGGAGCCGATAAGCTCGACCAGTCTGGCGGAGCAGCTTCATGTCAGCAGCCGGACGATCAAGAATCACATCAAGGGGATCAATCAGGAACAGCCCAATTTAATCCAGGCGACAGCGAAAGGGTACATCTTAAATAAACAAATGCCGCTGCCGGTTCCGGAAGAAACACCGGCG
This sequence comes from Holdemania sp., assembly GCF_986127675.1. Classification (NCBI taxonomy): domain Bacteria; kingdom Bacillati; phylum Bacillota; class Erysipelotrichia; order Erysipelotrichales; family Erysipelotrichaceae; genus Holdemania; species Holdemania sp. The sequence continues at coordinate 7,344 of NZ_CFQZWI010000054.1, forward strand.
CAGTCCTATGAGGAGCGGTTTTCCTACATCACGCATCTGTTTTTTGTCGATCATGCGTCCTCGCTGAATCTTTACGATTTGTGCGATGAGCTGTATTTGAGCTATTCTTCGATGAAACAGCTGATTTCCAAAGTCAATCAACAATATGCTGCTTACGATTTGTCTTTAAAATGCAAGAACGATGCGATTTTTCTCATCGGCACTGAGCGCAACAAACGCCGCTTTCTGACGCAGACCTTATATAAGGAGGCCGCTGGACACTTTGTCGACGCCGCGATGCTGAAAACGCATTTCCCGGAAATTGATATCGCGTATCTGCAGACGACGATGCACGATATCTTCATGAAATATAATTGTTATATCAACGACTTCGGGTATACCAACCTGCTTTTACATATCACGGTTATTCTTGACCGGATCCTCAACGGCAATGCCTTCAGCGAAGCCGACGGCCGGCAGGAAACAGTCCATCCGATCTGTGAGGAATTGATCGCTACTTTTTCCACCCACTTCAGCGTACAATTTAATCCGCTGGAGCGGCAGAATATGAACGAGCTGATCACCGCAAACATCAATTTTATGCAGCGCAAAGATGATGAAACACTGAAAACAATCGTCGGACCGCAGATTTTCACGCTGACGCATGAGATTATCGACGAAATCAACCGCCGTTATCACCTGCAGCTGAACAAAGAAACTCTGTTAGTGCCATTATCTCTGCATTTCAAGAATCTGTTCTACCGTTCTCAGCAGCAGACCAGCCTGAAAAATCCATTATTGGAAACGATTCAATCCTCCTGTCCGCTGCTTTACGACTGCGCGATCTGCATTACGGATTATCTCGACGAACATTTCAACATTCAGATCAGTCCCGATGAAACGGCCTATCTGGCAATGCACATCGGCGCGGATCTGGAACGGCAGCAGAAGGACATCAAAAAGTTGAAATGCGCGCTGCTCTGCCCGGATTATCAGCAGAATCAGCAACAGATTTACAACTGTTTGTTAATCCATTTTGATTCAGATATCATCATTCCGACGGTTGTTTCGTTTGAGGAGGATCTGAAGGATAAAAGCTACGAGCTTCTGTTTACCACCGTGCCGGTCCACGCGAACCGGGGCTTTACGATCCTGCTTCCGCCGATGATCAGCGCGATGAATCTCAAAGAGATTTACAGTCAAATTCAGACTGTTCTGGACCGCAAAAAAATGCAGATCCTGACGGAATATTATCCGCAGTTTTTCTCACCTGCCTTATTTTATCTGGATAAACAAGCGGACAGCCGGCGCGATGACATCCTGAAAATCTTATGCCGGAAGCTGCATAATGAACACTTTGTTTCCTCTCACTTTCTGGATGAAGTGCTGAAGCGGGAGCAGGCAGCCTCCACTGCTTTCGGACAGATCGCAATTCCCCATTCGATGAAAATGGACTGTGAAAAAACCGGACTGGCCATCGCCATTTCTCCCGGCGGCATCCAATGGGGAGCACAGCGCGTGCATATCGTTTTATTGATCGCGATCAATGAGAAAGACTCGCACTTGTTTAAGGAACTCTACGAAGCGTTAATCCTGCTTTTCTCCGATCCGTCCATTCTTGAGGTCCTGCGCCAATGCAAGACCTTTGAGGAATTTACCAATGTCATCTTCAGCTTTACAATGTAATTTACTGTTTCAATAAAGCTTCAGGATTGGCATATCAACGATAAAAAGCCAGGAACATTCCAGTTCTTTCTGATTTCAGATCTCTTTCTTGTTGAAACGACGAAACTCCCGCATTTCTCAACCGGGGGTTTTTATATTTCCGAATCAGCGGCTTTAGAAAAACAGCATCTTCTGAATTTCCCCTAGCTCAAGCTTTTCTTGTTATCAGTCTCGTTCTTTATCTTTTAGCGGATTTTATAAACGAAAGGCTGCGGCGATGTGATCTGATTAGCAGCTGCCTTCCAATTTTCTCTATGCCTCGGCACTTTCAGCCCTTTTCACTTCAGTCCAATTTTTCCTTTTGCGATATTTCGCCTTCCTCGGGAATTGGGTGAAAACATGCTATAATGATTAAGAAACCACCGCAGGCTATACAGCCTGATTCTCTTAGCTAATTGAAGACCGCAACGGCTGAGCTTCCTTTGATGACCGGGAAACAGCAGTGCGGACAGGGAATCGCAAATGAAAGGGACGACATAAATATGAAAACAGAAAAACGGAAATCCGTTGAAGATTATCTCAGTTCATTCCCGGATAAACAGCGAAATCTGTTAAATCAGCTGCGGGCACTGATCAAAAAAACGATACCTCAGTGTGAGGAAAAGTTGTCCTGGGGTGCACCGACATATATGCTGGAAGGCCGTTATTGCCTACAATTTGCCGGGAATCAAAAGCACCTGGGTTTCTATACGAGTCCAACAACGATCAGACAGTTTCGGACTGATTTAACCGCCTATAAAACCAACGAAAAAAACACGTTGCAGCTGAGCTGGGATCAGCCGCTTCCTGAAGATTTACTGATCAAGATGATCCAGTTCCGCGCGGAAGAAGTCCGGCAGGAGGCTCTGAAATGAAGCTGAAAGCGGGCTGCCATGTTCCCTTTGCCGAACGTTTGCAGGAAGAATATAAAATCAATGGCGATCAAATTACAGCCAACGTCGGAACCGATAAGATCGAATCCGTAATGCAGCATTTCATCGCGGTCCACGAAGAACCCCTTTTCTTTATCCTGGAGCTGCCCACTCAGGCCAGAAATGAACAGGAAATCCGGCCGGGCGTCGTGGAAAAGCTGCATGTCGATGTGTATTATCTCGACGGCTGTTCGCAAGCTGCGGCGCTCGCCCTTTTAAAGCAAACGGGGCCGCTTTTGTTTGAAGACGGACTCTCGGCCTTTGGCTTTGGCGGTTTGCAGAGCGGCGATGAAATTTTGTTCAGCAAATATAACATAGTAACGATCTTCAGCCAGAATCTTCAAAGTTACGCCGAGTTCTTCGCAGCGCATCAAATGCGCGAAAATCCAAATCTGCTTACGGCCTGGGATCTCTTTGATCCGCAGCATCCCGGCGTCAGTAAAACCGTCACGGTTGAGGGGAAGGACATCTATTCCATCCCTGAGCAATTAAAAGATTGGGGACTGTATCTGGCTCAGCGCCGGGAAGAAAACTAAGCGGAATATTGATCACTCTAAAAGAAAAAGCAAGTAGAAATGAGGTCACTCTATGAAATACTTTTCGATGTTAATCAAACCGGCGTCCAGCTTATGCAACCTGCGCTGCCGTTATTGTTTTTACTGCGACGTCGCGGAAAACCGAAAGATTCCTTCCTACGGCGTGATGAGCGAAGAAACGATGAATATTCTGATCGACAAGACGCTGGGCTTCTTCCGTGAAGAAGCGACGATCACCTTCGCCTTTCAGGGTGGGGAACCCACTGTGGCGGGGCTGGACTATTTCCGCCGGTTTATCCGCCGGGTCAACCTGAAGAAGAAGAGCTACCACCAAATCCAATACGCGCTGCAAACCAACGCGACACTGCTCGATGACGAATGGGTCCGCTTTTTGAAACAGAATCGTTTTTTAGTCGGGGTATCGCTGGACGGCTACGCCGCGCATCACGATGCGATGCGCCCGGATGCCAAAGGTCAGGGAACGTTTGCCCGCATTCTGGAAAACATTGAAAAACTGCGTCAGGCAAAGATTGATTTCAACATTCTGACGGTATTAACCCGTCAGCTGGCGGAGCATCCGAAAGAATTATTTGATTTCTATCTGAAACAGCATCTCGATTATATCCAGCTCATTCCCTGTCTGCCGCCGCTGGAGGATCAGAACGATCCTTATTCCCTGACGCCGCAGACCTTCTTCCGGTTTTATGATGAATTTTTCCAGCTGTGGCTGGAAGAATTAAAACAAGATCACTACATCAGCGTGACCTTGTTTGATAATCTGATTCCGCTGTTCGACGGTGTCCCGCCGCAGCAATGCGGTTTTCTGGGCTTCTGCAGCATGCAGTTTGTCGTAGAGAGCGACGGCAGCGTCTATCCATGCGATTTCTATGTGCTGGACGAATACAAACTGGGCAATCTGCGGGATTGCAGCCTGGCGGATTTATCGAAATCAAAGATCCTGTCCGGCTTCCTGCAGGGGCCGCGTCGATCAACAAAGCTTTGCGAAACCTGCCGCTATGCACAAATCTGCCACGGTCAGTGCAAGCGCCTGAATATTTGTTACTTCGACGAGGAATTCTGTGGTTATCAGGCGTTCATTCAGAAACATGAAGCGATTCTGACACAGCTGGCGATGATCCTGCGCAGACAAGCGTAAACATAAAACGATCATCGTTTAAAGAAACAAAACAAAAAAGCATCGAATAATGGGAATGAAATAAATTTTGAGTCAGCTCTCCAGCTGACTTTTTAATTGACCTCCAAAAAACAGACGGTTTTCTCCGCCGTCTGCCCGCATTATTCCTGTTTTACCGGATGTCCAGCACGGCATTTGCGACCCAGCCCAGCTGACCGTTTCTTTTGCAGAACGACCGATCGGCAAAGGTTTGAATAACCGCCACTTCCTGCCCTTGACGCAAAGAGAGCCAACAGCTTGTGCTGTTAAAACAATGCGGCTTGCCGTCGATCATCCGCAGCGCACTTCGGGGGATTTCCAACAGCCGGTGAGTTCGTTGATGCCGCACGCGCAGAAATTCGCCAGCTTCCTTCAGCACTTCGATTTCACTTTCAAAATACCGCACGAATACCTGCTGATCCTTCGGCGTGCCCGCTTGATCGGCAACAACCCGCCGCCGCGGCAAACGATCCACGCTGACCGTCTGAAACTGCTGAAAGTCGCCGTTGTGAACGATCAGGGCATTCAGCTGACCATGCGCATGCATTCCGCATCCGCCGTCGATCGCCAGGATATTCCGATCTTTCAGAAAATGCACGCCGCAATTTCCCTGTCTGTCACTCAGCGCCACTGTCGGCATGTGGCCCACGATCACCGGGAACGGAAATCCCACGGCAGACTTCAACAAAAAATCATTATCTTTTAAAATCAGGCGCGGATCGTTATTTAACAAATGCTGAAGGTCCTGAATACTGGAATGCACCGCAGCATAACCCGGACCCGCAGCGATCAGCGGCAACTCTTGCAAAAACGCAAATTCCGCGGCATACGCGCCCGTCAAGCGCTGACGCAGAGCCTGAAAATCGGTCTTTTCATCCATTGTCATGCCCTGTTTTCGAGCCATCTCGCTGATCAGCGACCGCCGCGTCCGCAGATAACTCAACTTCATCGGCAGCGGTATTTTATCTTCCAGCAGTTGTTCCGCTTCATCATTATTTCCCTTTAACACGATAACCCGTTCGTTGCGGGCCAGTGTCATCACCAGCCGCAGCGTTTCCAGACTGGCGCTGCCTTTCTCAATCAGATCCCCCAACAGAAACAGGAAATCTTTCCCCGGAACATAGTCAGCCTTTTTCAACAAAGCTTCCAGCAAGTCTTTTTCACCATGGATATCCGAAATGAAAAGCGCCCGATGGGAATGAAGATCCTGAATTCGAAGCTGTGAACGATCCAGCATCAGCCGCGGACTCCGCTGTGTTTCAGCCAGGTTCCCCGCTGATAATAAAGAAACAACGTCACGGCAGACAATGTCCAGGTCAGCGGATAGCTCCAGAACACGACGACGATCGAATTGACAAACATCATCGCCACCGCCAGGAATATCTGCCGGATGATGCAGTAATAGAAGACGTTGACCAGCATCGGCACAGTCGTATTGCCCGTTCCGCGCACCGCGCCGGTCAGCACCTGCGCCACATTGAGAATCGAATAGAACGGCACCAGTGTGCGCATCATCCACGATCCATAATAAATCACGTCCGCTTCCTGTGAGAACATCCGAATGCACAGATCCGAGAACAGATAGGCCGGAATTCCAATCGCGATGACAATGCCGATTCCCATAAAGATACAGGTGGTAATGCCCTTTTTAACCCGTTCAATCTGATTCGCACCCATGTTCTGTCCGACAAACGTCGTGATTGCCAGCATGAAGCTGTTGACCGGCAGACCGAGGAAATTATCAAACTTGTTCGCCGAGCTGAAACCGGCGATCGCTGCCGAGCCAAACCGGTTGACATATGACATAACGAGCACGTTGGAGAAGGAAACGATCATCTGCTGCAGACCGCTGGGAATTCCCAGCCGCACAATTTGCATCAGCATCGGCTTGTCAATCCGGATTTTCTTCGGGATGATCTGGTAGCTTTCCTTTGACCGCAGCAGCGTGACCGCCACCAGAATGCAGGACACCGTCTGCGCGATCAGCGTCGCCCAGGCCACCCCGGCCACGCCCATGTTCAGCTGGATGACAAACACCAGGTCCAGAATGATATTCAGCACGCTGGCAATCGTCAGAAAGCACAGCGGCCGGCGCGAATCGCCGACAGCCTGCAGGATGCCGGCCCCGGAGTTATACAACATCGTCGGGATGATCCCCAGAAAATAAATCCGCAGATACAGCACCGCCATCTCCATGATATCCGCCGGCGTCCCCATCCATTGCAGAAACAGCGGCGTCAGCGTAATCCCGGCCACCATCATCAGCACGCCGAACAAAAATGTAAACGCCACAAACGTATGCACCGCAATATGCAGCTCTTCCAGCTTCCGCGCGCCGAAGAACCGCGAAACCAGAACACCCGCGCCGGCGGCGACGCCCATAAAAAATCCGATCAACATGTTGATCAGCGGCGTGCTCGCACCGACGGCAGCCAGCGCCTGATGCCCGACAAAGTTGCCGACGACAATCGAGTCGACCGTGTTGTAGAGCAGCTGGAATAAATTTCCCAGCAATAACGGAATTGAGAATAATAAAAGTTCTTTCCAGATCACGCCGGAAGTCATGAGTCCACGTTGTTTCGATGCCATGCCTTTCCCCCTTGTTTGCTTTTCTATTTATTAAGAGTAATTATAATCCACTTTGTGAAAATTGTTAATCCTTCCCGGCCATTTCCATTCCCGGCGCAGGCCAGCGCAACGTCACGAATCCGCCCCGTTTCGTCGTTGTTCTTAACCACAGCGAAAGATCCGCTTCCTTGATCTGACTTTCGTCAAAAAAGGTGACCACGCCGGTTTGCGGGTCCAGTGCACTGATCATCACCCAGTGCCAGTCGTCGATCCGCTTTTCCTCCCCCGCGCACAGGTTGAGGAACGCCGCCGGTTCATCCCGCTTCAGGGCTTCCTCCAGAAACTGGCTGACCGTCGTCCACTGCGGTCTTTGGGCCGGATCCTCCGCGACCTCCAGCGCCTGAACTTTAAAGTTTTCTTTGACTTCAGCACGGTACTTCTCCAATCCTTCGGTAAACATCGAGACCCGGTTTACCCCGCCATGACCGGGCGTGATATAATTCCACAGCTCATTCATCTGATCCAGTAAATTCTGCCGGCTGGATAACAGCGGCTGCCTGTGCATCAACCGCTGTTTCTGTTTTTGATAAAAGAGGAGCGAAGCCGCAGCCGTTGGTCCGCAGCCTGCTTTGCGCTGCCACAAATCACCATACCATTCCTGATTCGCGCCCCAACTCACCTGACCGCTGGCAGGATCCACCAAACACATCGCTTCCGGAAATAAAATCGCCGTCATCCTTACCGCCCCTTTCGCCCTGCATCCGCTTTTCAATACCCCTTATCATAGTCCTAACGGGCAGGAAAAGCAAACTTCTTATACCGGTAAAAATTCCGTTTTCCCCCATAAAATCGCAGCGGTCATAAATAAAACGCCGGATTTCTCCTGTTTCAAAATCTCTGCGTTTCCTTTGCTTCCCATCCCCTCTGGAAATGGTATAATAAGGCTATAAAATGATTTGTTTTCGTTTAATCTTTACGTTCGTTCAAACGTGCAGCGTGTCAGAATAAAACTATTCCACCTTAATTTTAAAATTGTTGCTTCTGTTTCTCTCCATAAAATCCTCATGGAGAAACTGACCAGCCTTAATCATCAGATTCTTCCAGTAACTCCTGTTTCCAAGTTTTCGGATGCCTCAGTTTAACAGGCAAAGACGAGATCCCTTTCATCCAATACAAAGAAAGGAAGGATTAAGATGAAGATCAAGAATTCAGCTTTTACCCTGCTTGCCGCCGCAGGGCTGTCTGCGCTGATGTTGGCGCTCAATCAACACCGCAAAGCTTTGCTTCTGTTTAATCCAAAGGCCGTGATCGGGGCCTATTTCTGTTTTGGATTGCTTTGCGGGCTTGTTTTTCACCGCAAAGATTTCCGCAATATTTCCGGGGCTTCTCTGATCGCCGCCCTGATCGCCGGGCTGATCCTGACTTTCCTGATTTCATTAACAGGCCCGCGGTTTATCGCCTTCCACCTGTTCCTGATCAGTGACGCCTCGATGGTCCTTAGCGGCTGGGGATTGGTCGAAATCCTGTTTTCCGGGGAATGACTCTATCTTTTAAAATCGGAATCTGCTATAATCCAGATAAGTTAACATATTAAGTTAAGGAGTGAAGAGAAATGGAATACAAGGTCGCCAAGTATTTCCAAATCGAACAGGATATCATCGCCGCCATCAAATCCGGCCAGCTGAAACCGGGCGATAAGGTCGACAGTGAATCCGTGCTGAAAAAAAAATATAATGTCTCGACGATCACGGTCCGCAAGGCATTTACCGATTTGATCAACGAGGGTTATCTCACCGGTATTCAAGGGTTGGGCACCTTTGTCGCCAAGAAGCAGATGATCCGCGGACTGACTTCGCTCAGTTTCAGCGACGAACTGCTTCAGCAGGGATACCAGATTGACATGCATGTGGATAAAATCGAACTGATCACCAACGCTCAGATTGCTGAGAAACTAACGATTGATCCCGATCAGCCGATCGTCTGCGTCCGGCGAATCCGCCTGGCTAACGACGAGCCGATCGCCTATCAAAGTTCGTTTGTCGACAGCCGTCTGCTTTCGCTGGAACAGGCACAGACTGTCTACGAAACCAGATCCTTCTATAAAACGCTGGCTCAGGTCAATGTCACGCCGGTCTGGGTAAATGAAAATTACTCAGTGCGCGAGATCGGCAACACCGAGATCGCCCGGCTCATGAACATCCGCAAGAATGCCGCGACGTTCTTCGTTAAGCGGCTGACCTTTGATCAGCGCGATGAAATCATCGAATATGCGGAAACGTATTTCAACAAAGATTGGTATTCCGTCACCGTCAATATCAAAATGTAGAGGACATTCTTCGACAGAATGTTCTTTTTTTGACTGAAAGGGCTTGCATATTGCGAGGCTGCACCGTATAATGAAATCAGTTAATATGTTAACATATCAATATTATAAGATAATTGAGATTGTTCGTTAATATACTGACTGAGGAGGAATGAAGATCTATGGAAATTCAGAATTATAACCAGTGCTATGAACAGGCGGTTGTTGATCTGTGGAACGCCTGTCTGCCCTGCGATCCGCTGACCTTACAGAAATTCCGCAAGCAGGCGCTGCTGGACGACAACTTCGATCCATCGCTGTGCTATGTGGCGATGGCGGATGAGAAAGTCGTCGGCTTCCTGTTGGCCACCCGCCGCAAGTTTCCTTATCTGGAACGGGGAACGGAGCCGGACCGGGGCTGGATCAACGTCTTATTCGTCGAAGCCGGACATCGCCGTCAGGGAATCGGCCGGGCTTTAGTCGAAAGAGCCGAAGCCGACATGAAGGCGCGCGGCGCTAAAAACGTCACGGTCGCCGCGTACAGCCCGAATTATTTCTTCCCAGGCATCGACAAGCAGAACTATCCGGAATCGGCCGCCTTCTTTGATGCAATGGGCTATCAAAGCGGCGAGGAAAGTTACTCGATGTGCAAGGATCTGCATGGTTACCAGCTCGATGAAGCGGCGCTGGCCCGCAAGGCGAAAGCCGAAGCCGCTGGTTTCCGGTTCATTCCGTTCAGCTGGAAATATTGCGTCGACCTGCTTGAATTTGCCAAGGTGGAATTCGGCGGCGGCTGGAAGCGCAACCTGCTGATCAGTATGCAGAACAATCTGGCGGAAGACAACGTGCTGCTGTGCGTTGATCAAAACGATCAGCTCGCCGGCTTCTGCATGCGTCAGATCGACGGCAATCCGATGCGGTTCGGTCCGATCGGCGTCATGGCCAGCCAACGCAACTGGGGCTTAGGCAGTATTCTGCTCGATCTGATGCAGCTGGAAATGGAGAAGCGCGGTATCTATCACATGTATTTCGTCTCCACCGACGCACCGGGACGCCGTTTCTACGAGCGTCATGGAATCACCGTTTTCCGCACCTTCACCGATTACCGCAAGAATTTGGATTAACCGAAATCCGCACAAAAAGCATGCTCTATTAAAGAAAGGAAGAACACATTATGACATCAATCCAACGCGTCGTCAGCATCGGCGCACATTCGCTGGACGCCGAGCTGATGGGCGGACCGCTGATCCTCAAATATGCCCGGCAAGGCGCGCACTGCACGCTGATCCACGTCACTCAGGGAAGGCTGGAAGATCCGGCCGCGACGGAGGAAGCGAAGCAGCAGTATCTCAAAGATCTCTTGACCATGAATCAGAAAGCTGCGGAAAAGCTGGGCGCCGACACGATCTGGCTTGGCTACGTTTCCAGCAATATGCCTTCGCTGGAGGACTTCGCTCAGCGGATGGAGCAGTATTTCGTCGATGAGAAAGTCGACCTGGTCATCACCCATTGGCGCGGTTCAATGCATCCGCGGCACATCAACACTCACGACGCCGTCGTCACCGCCGTCAAGCGGCTGCGTGAAAAAGGCAATCCGATCCGCCTGGTCTACGGCGAAACGTTTGAGGATCTCGTCGGCTTCCTTCCGCAGGCCTACTTCACGCTGAATCCAGAGGAAGTGACCCAGTGGTACGACGCAATGAAGGAATACGCCGTCTTCCGCGGCGAGGTCAACGACTTTCCTTACCAGCAGTATTATCCGACAATCGGCAAAGTCCGCCAGATCGAATCCAACAACAGCGGCTATACCGTCGCGTATATGTACGCCAGTCTGATCGAACCGCAGCTGTGGTAAAAAGAGAGGAGAAATAACCATGGGTAAAATTGTAGTCCGCGTCGATGACCGGCTGATTCACGGCCAGACCATCGTCGCCTGGTGTCCGACCTTGGCGATCCAGGAAATCATTGCGATCGACGATGAAAGCGCCAAAAATCCAATGCTGAAATCGATCATGACGATGAGCGTGCCGCCGCTTTATAAAACGCACATTGTCACCACGGAGGAAGCCCGCAGCCTGTTAAGCCAGGACAGCGGCACCAACCGGCTGGTCATCGTGCGCTTCCCAAAGCAGCTGGAAGAACTGGAAGACACCGTTCTGAAAGCTGACTTCGTGATGCTGGGCAACATTGCCAAACGTCCGGATTCCGTGCATAAGGTTTCCGGTGCGACCGGCATCTTCTATCTCAGCCAGCAGGACGTGGAAGTGATCGACGCCTTGAGCGCCAAAGGCGCAGACGTCTGCTTCCAACAGCTGCCGAACACTACCCGGACAAGCTGGGACGCTTTCCGCAAAACGATTGAATAGAAAGTCAGAGGGGTAATTATGTCAATCATTCAAATCATCCTGATCGCAATCTTTGTGTATCTGGGATCCATCGGTTCTATCGTCGGCAACACTATCGGCTGGTACACTTTAGGCCGTCCGTTAGTCGCGGCGCTGGTCGTCGGCGTCATTTTAGGGGATATTCAGACCGCCATGGTCGTCGGAATTCCGTTACAGATCATGTATATGGGCAACGTCACGCCGGGCGGCGCGGTTGCCTGGGACTTATCGTATGCCACCTACATCGGCGTCGCTGCGGCGATCGTCTTCGGTCAGGGGATGGACGCGACCGGAACGATCGGTCTGGCTGTGGTCTTCGCCGGGATCGGCGGACTGGTCGGCCAGGTCATGTGGAATTTGTCGTATGAGATCGGAAGAGCACACGTCTGAACTCC
>NZ_CFQZWI010000055.1:0-19155 GCF_986127675.1 Holdemania sp.
CACGACGCTCTTCCGATCTCATTGAGACTGAGGCGCAGGACCTGAAATTGTTCCGTTATCTTCAATACCGGGCCAACCTGGAGCTGAGCGATGGCAGCCGGCCGCAAACCGGTCGGTTTGAGATCGACGTGGATGGTAGGGTGCTGGCGCTACGGTTTGCGGTCATGCACAGTCTGATGCTGACCAGCGGAGTGCTGCGAATTCTCAACGGAACGCTGGACTGGACGCTGACCGATTGTTGCCCGGATAAAAAGCAGACCGATCTGCTGAAGCAAGTGCTGAAACGACGCAGCGGCTTATTCCTCGTCAGCGGCCCTACCGGCAGCGGCAAGACGACAACGTTGTACGCCATGCTCAACGAATTAAGCCCGGCCAAGATCTTCACGCTCGAGGATCCGATTGAAATTTATTCGGACCGTTTCATTCAGATCCAGATCAACGAGCGTCAGCATCTGGGTTATGACGAAGGGATCAGCCAACTGCTGCGGCATGATCCGGACGTCATCATGATCGGCGAAATCCGCGAGCCGGTGGCGGCGGCGATGGCGCTGCGCTGCGCACTGACCGGACATCTGGTTCTAACCAGTATTCATGCTTCATCAGCACAATCGGCGATCACACGGATGATCGAACTGGGAGTCAGTGAAACTCAGCTGATGGAGATGCTGGCTGGAGTCAGCTGTCAGCGGTTGGTGTCCTTAAAAAATCAAAAGGGAAGGATGTGTGTCTATGAAGTGCTTCTGCCTGACCAGCTGGCACAGCTGCGCCAGGGACAGGCGCCGGATAATTTTATCCCGCTGCCGCAGCGGCTGGACGATCTGCTGTTCAAAAATCGCATCACACAGAAACAACGGGAGGCTGTCGGTCTCTGAATGTCAGCAGCTGGCGATTCTTCTGGGCAGCGCGATGAGCTGGCAGACAAGCCTGACCTTTATTGAAACGCCGAAGAACCATTCCATCATCGCCGCGCTGCGTGGGCGAATGCTGGAAGGGGCGGATTTTGCGGCCGTATTGGCTTTTGCCCTGCCGAAAGGTATCGCCGCTGATTTTGAAACGATGGCGCAGGTCATGCCGCCTCAGCAGGCGCTGACCTTGGCACTGAGACTGCATCGGTTATATACCGAAAACCGCAGCCAGATCCGCAAGCTGTTAGGCTACCCAATGCTTTTAGCTGCCGGCAGTCTGGGAGGTCTGGCCTTGTTCAACCATGTCTGTTTCCCGGTGCTGATCAGCCTGATTCAGTCCTTTGAGCGAAACCCGGCGGGGATGGTGCTGCTGCATCACGGCTTGGGCACAATGTTTTTCATTCTGACGCTGCTGGGGGCGGCATCCGGCGCTTTGGCAATCTGGCTGCGCAAACCGACGGCACGGTTAAGTGCGTATGTGCTGTTGATTCAAAAACGCCGCGGCAAGTTTTTAAGACGCTGGCTGGGATTGGATTTCTCGCGTTATTTTTCCTGTTGTCTCAGGGAAGGCTGTCCGACGCAGACAACCTTGACGTTATTGCAGAAACTGCCGAAAAAGCCGTTTCTGAAACTCATGAGCTGGCATGTGGAACAGGCGCTGCTGGCAGGAGAAAGTCTGGAAACGGCGTTAGGCACGGAGTATCTCGATCCTTCGCTGATGCAGCTGATGCGCACCGCTTCCCGCAGCGGTCAGGTTCAACCCTTGTTGGAAAGTTATGTCGAGGTGCGTCAGGGACAACTGTTCGATCAGCTGCGATGGGCAGCGCGAGGTCTGCAGCTGTTTGCCTACGGAACGATTGCAGCGATGATTCTGATCGTTTATCAGATCCTGCTGCTGCCGCTTTCAATCATGAGTCAGATGTAATAAGAGAGGAGAAGAAACGTATGAAAAGGGGCTTTACGCTATTGGAAATGATCATCGTCGTCAGCGTGCTGGCAATCTTGTTTCTGCTGTCGGTACCGAATATTCAGCGGGTTATGAAAATTGTCGATGAAAAGGGCTGCGCGGCGCAGCTGAAGGTGATCGACTCGGCAATTCTCCAATACAAGCTGGATACCGGTCAGCTGCCGTTAAGAATCAATGATCTGGTGTCGGCAGGCTTGCTGACGAAGCAGCAGACGGAATGTTCCGGCGGCGAGCAGCTGGAAATCCGCGAGGGTCAGGCTTATGTCCGCTAAAGCCGGGACGACGCTGACGGAAATGTTATTGGCGTTGATGATTGTGGCGGCTTGCGAACTGCTGACGATTCCGTTTGTCATCCAGCCGGACTTGAGTCCCGGCCGGTTTATCGCACAGGTGCTGCCGCTTCAGGCCCGGGCGATGGGCGAAGGTCAGGAACAAATCGCCCAAATTGATGCGGACCAGACCGGCCGCATCCGCATACATTACAATAGGAAAGGCCGGATTGATCAGGCCCGTACGCTCTGCTTCAGCCGGCGCTGTCTGGTGATGGAGCTGGCAGGGGGGCGCATCGTTGGAAAATAACCGCGGTTTTTTGCTGAGCGACGCGTTGATCGCGATTGCGCTGTGCACTACCTGTATTCTGTTAACCGGAGGTCTGCTGGGCAGCCGTTATCATCTCAATGAAATCGCCAAGCGCAGGCAGCAGGAGAGCAGCCAGCGCTTGGCGGAAGCGCTTGAAGCAAAGGGGGAATGTCCGGTATGCACGCCGCTTCCAATCAAAACGAGCGACCCTGCAGAACAAGCGGCGGAAACATTCTGATCGATCTGCTTTTGGGATTGTGGATTGTCACGTTGTTTCTGCCGATGATTCCGACCCTCGTCAGGCTTCTCGCCAGACAGGATTGGCTGATGCGTTCCGCTCAGGATCAAATTCAGCTGCAGCAGCTGCGCCGGCTGCTTTTGAGCAGCGGAGAAATTGAGGTGAGCCGCGATCAGCTGACGTTTTATGCCGAAGGTCAAAATCGCCGTCTTGTTCAGAGTGGAAACTGGCTGTTGGCCCAGCCGGGAACCTGGATTTTCTTCGATCAGGTTGAAACAGTTTGGTTTGATCAGCGGCAGTCGCAGATCTGGATGCATCTTGTCAGCATGGATGGTGAATGGGAGGCGGTGGTGGGTGATGCCGGATAAACGGGGATTTGTCAGCTTGTTCTTTCTGGCCTGGTTTCTGATCTTGAGCGCCTGGACCGCATTGGGCTATCTTCAACTCAACGCGGAGATCGCCGTTGCCGAACAACTGGAAGCCAGTCAGCGGCAGGATCTGCGCTTAATCCCCATTTTTCGCTGGGTACGCTGTCAGCTGAACCATGAATATCGCTGCGGCGGCTGGCGGGCGGAAATTCAGGCTGAGGTACAATGGCGCGGCGATACGGCAGAAGTGAGGACCGCCTATGAAAAAATTGTGCTAAAGCTGGATGAAACCAACCGGAAAGTGACAAACTATGAGATAGAGATGAGGTGAAACGATGAAACAATTCATGGACAGCGTGGTCGCTTCGGTCTTCTTTCTGATTTTGATGTTGTTAGGGGAAACGCTGCAGTTTCTGCCCTCGGGAAGCACGCCGTTTCTGACTATCATCTATGGCGCCGAGCTGTTCTTTATTTCATGGGTTTTGATGTACCGCTCCAAAAACACGGTGGAACTGCTGGACTTCTTTGTCAGCGCCGTGATCCTGGGCGTGCAGTTTCTGATCCTGGGCAGCCGGCTGAATTTTGACCAATGGTGCTATCTGGGCTTCGCGACGATCGCCGCGACGATCAGTTTCGGCTGCAACCGCCGCTTCGGCAACCGGATTCATTGGGAAAATAGTCATGCGCAGCCGGGAAATCATTGACAAAATCGGCTATTCCTATAAAATATACTAGGTAGGATGGTGAATAGGAATGATTATTGTAAATGACTTAAAACCAGGAACAACATTTGAAAATGAAGGTAATATTTTTGTCGTTCTGGATATTCAGCACAACAAAACTGCGATGCGCCAGATGATCGTCAAGGTCAAGGTTAAAAATCTGCGTACCGGAGTTATCAACGAAATCTCTTTCACGGGCGGCGACAAGGTGGAACAGGCGCACATCGACAAGCGCGAAATGCAGTATCTGTACGATACCGACGATGCTTTGGTCTTCATGGATAATGAAACCTATGACCAGATTGAAATCCAGAAGGATCATCTGGAATGGGAAATGAAGTTCATGAAACCGAACGATAACGTCACAATTTCGATGTATGAAGGCGAAATTTTGGGAATTATTCTGCCGGATAAAGTCGAGCTGCGGATCGTTGAATGCGAACCGGCGGTGAAAGGTGATACGGCGACTTCCGCTTCCAAGATGGCGAAGCTGGAAACCGGTCTGGAAATCCGTGTTCCGCTGTTTATCGAACAGGATGAAATGGTCGTCATCAACACGGCTGACGGCAAATATTCCGGACGCGCATAAGTCTAAACTGAAGATTTGGTCGAATTCAGATCAAATCTTTTTTCTTTTTCTTGTCAAGGTCTTTACAAATTCATTTGTGAAGGTTATGATAAAGACGATAAAACTTCAGGGCAGGGTGCAATTCCCGACCGGCGGTAAACCCCGCGAGCCGATTCTCGGCCGAACTGGTGGAATTCCAGTGGCGACAGTAAAGTCTGGATGAAAGAATGTTTTTTTCTTTTTCATAGAGCTACCCCGAAGGTTTTGTTGAAACCTTTTTTTGTCGCCAGGACAGGAAAAGTCAGCGTTGTCAGAAGTGGAGGAAAAAAGATGACAAACAGAAAATTTTTCAACATTAAAACCATGGCCAAAGTCAGCATCTTAGCGGCGATCGCGTTTATCCTGATGGAATTTGATTTTCCGATTCCCTTTATCGCTCCGCCGTTTTACAAACTGGATTTCAGTGAGGTCGCAGTCCTGATCGGCGGTTTTGCGATGGGACCGCTGGCCGGCGTTGCGATCGAAGCGATGAAGGTCTTTCTAAGCTGTCTGTTTTTTGGTTCCGGTACGGCGTATGTCGGGGAGCTGGCCAACTTTGTAATGGGCTGCGCATTTATCCTGCCGGCCGCCTGGCTTTATCGGCGGCATAAGAATCTGAAAAGCGCGCTGATCGGCATGATTCTGGGCACGGTGAGCCTGATGTTGGTCGGCGGTTTGACAAATTATTTCGTGATGCTTCCGGCGTATTCGTTCTTCTTCAATATGCCGCTGGAAGCGATTATTTCGATGGGCGCCAAGGTTGTTCCGTTTGTCGATAACGCGTTCACGCTCGTATTGTTCTGCACGACGCCGTTCAATTTAATTAAAGGAATTGTGACGTCGTTGATGGTGTTCCTGTTATATAAGCACATTTCGCCGATTCTGCACCGCTGAAGAAAATCGGCCGCGAAATAGGACGGAATAAAAAAGAAGCTTCTGGGCTGGGATTTTGATATTCGGGTTGCGATCTGCTTTGGCAAATCAGCGCTCAGAATCAATCGCCAGCTTTTTTAATTCTTGATTGATCCTCGCTTTCATCGGCGGCAGGATGAAGAAAATTGGAAAATGATCGTGGACATGATTCCAAGTGAGGCCGCAGGAATAAAAGCTGACCAGCCGCTTTCACAAAAGAATCCGGGCAAACCGTCAGTTTTCTTCGCAACTGGAGTCAATTTTTGATATAATGAAAAAGATTAGGAGGCACTGTGTATGCAGAATATGTCGCGTAAGGCTAAATATGAAAAACTGAGGCAGGAATTGCAGAACGATGCGGAATCGCAGATCAGCACGAAGGGGATCTCCGCCTATGCCGAACGGCTAAGCCGTTTGGATACGACTGCAACGGAACAGCTGGAAGTTAAAGAAGAAGAAAACCACGATCCGATCCATCTGCGCCGCGAAGCTTATTTTGCGGATGAAACGCAGAAAGAGAAGGCGAGTCCGGCAGCCTCTTCTTTTAATAATGAATATCTTGACGAGTACATCAGCGAAGTAAAGGAGTACAACAAGCAGCGCGGTTTGTTAGCCAGTGAGGACACGCAGGTCAACATTTTGAAGCAGCTGCGCGAACAGAGCTCAATCCGGCCGTTTGAGGAAAAAATGGTCAGCACGAGCAAGGATAACCTGTTGGATGACATGGATATCCCGTCGTTTGTGCTGCCGGAGGACGACACGCTGCGCAACACGATCTCAATGGAGGTCAAGCAGCTGCTTGATCAGAGCGGCAACAGCGGCGAAATGTTAAAGACGCTGGAACCGGCGCCAACCCCGGAAATCAAGAAATCACGCCGGATGAAACCGCCGGTTGAAGAAGAAACCACGGACATCCAGCCGGTCCTTGCCGAGGACGAAGACGATGAGGAAGAGGATGACGAATGGGACGACGAGGACGAAGAAGAAACGAAAAAGCCGCGTTGGAAACTGTTCGGCCGGCATCGGGATGAGGATGACGATGAGGAAGAAGAGGAAGATCAGGACGAGGAAGACGAGGATTGGGAAGAGGACGAGACCCAGCCGCATCGCTTCTTCGGCAAACTGCGCTCCCACATGCAGGAAGAAAAAGAACTGCGTGAAAAGCTGATGAGCGAGACGGTACAGCTGCGGGCGCAGATGGACGACTATGAAGACGAGCTGAACGATATGAACGATTCCGTATCCTATACGAATCGTCTGTTAAACTTCATTCTGGTCCTGCTGATCCTGGCGCTGTTAGTGGTACTGGGGATCGTCGTGTACTGGATCCTGCTTCAGAAAGGAATTATTTAATGAAATTGAACATTGCGATTGATGGGCCCAGCGCCGCGGGGAAAAGTACGATTGCCCGGCGGCTGGCTCACGAATGTGGCTATATCCATTTAGATACCGGGGCGATGTACCGCTGTATCGCCTACAAAGCGCTGAACGAAAAGCTGGCGCTGGATGATGAAGTTGCGCTGGGCGCGATGATCGACCGGACTGAAATTTGTCTGACTCCGCAGGGACAGGTGTTCCTGGACGGTGTGGAGATGCAGGATGAAATCCGATCCAACGCCGTGTCGATGGCGGCGTCCCGGGTTTCTTCACTAAAAACAGTGCGTCAGAAACTGGTCGAGCGGCAGCAGAAAATGGCGGCGGACAAAGGCGTCGTCATGGATGGCCGGGATATCGGAACGGTTGTTTTGCCGGAGGCGGAAGTGAAGATCTTTCTGACCGCTTCGCCCCAGGCCCGTGCGAAACGGCGGTTTCTGGAGAATCAGCAGAAGGGAATCTGTTCAGACTATGATCAGCTCGTCGCGGAAATCGCACAGCGCGACCGGCAGGACATGGAACGGATCCATTCGCCGCTGCGGCAGGCGGAGGACGCCGTCTGCGTCGATACCTCGGACATGACGATCGAGGAGGTCGTTGCGGCGATCAAGCAGCTGGCTGCTGAAAAGAGTAAGGAGGGAAACCATGATTAAAGGTGTGGTTGCCATCGTTGGCCGTCCGAATGTCGGAAAGTCAACGATTTTTAATCGGATCCTGGGCGAACGGGTTTCCATCGTCGAGGATACCCCGGGCGTGACCCGGGACCGGATTTACGGAAAAGGAACGTGGCTGACTCAGGATTTCCGCGTCATTGACACAGGCGGAATTCAGCTGGAAAATCAGCCGTTTCAGGAAGAAATTAAAGCCCAGGTCGAAATTGCGATCGAGGAAGCCGACGTCATTTTGTTTGTCGTCAACGGCCGCGACGGCGTGACCGGCGACGATGAGTTCATCGCGCGGATGCTGCGGCGCAGCGGCAAGCCGGTCGTTCTGGCCGTCAATAAGATTGACGACACGACGCTGCAGGGAAATATTTATGAGTTCTATGCGCTGGGGCTTTCGGAACCGATTGCGGTCAGCGGATCGCACGGCATCGGCATCGGCGACGTCATGGACGCCTTGGTCGGGGCGTTTCCTGAAAAGCAGCAGCCGGAGCTGGAAGGCATCCGCTTCGCGGTCATCGGCCGGCCGAATGTCGGCAAGTCCAGTCTGGTCAACGCGCTGTTAAAAGAAGAACGCGTAATTGTTTCCGATATTGAAGGCACGACCCGCGACGCGGTGGATACTCCGTTTGAACATGACGGCAAGCATTACGTCGTCGTCGATACGGCCGGGATCCGCAAGCGCGGCAAGGTCTATGAAAATATTGAAAAATACTCGGTGCTGCGCGCGATGAGCGCGATTGAACGCTGTGACGTCGTGCTGTTTGTGATCGACGGGGAAAGCGGGATCCGCGAACAGGACAAGCATGTCGCCGGGTATGCGCATGAAGCCGGCAAACCGATCATTATCGTATACAACAAGTGGGATGCCGTGGAAAAAGATGAGAAGACGATGAACCGGGTGACGGAACAAATCCGCGCGCAGTTTGTGTATCTGAGCTACGCGCCGATTCTGTTCGTCTCGGCCAAAACCCATCAGCGCGTCAATACGTTGCTGCCGATGATCGAAGACGTCTATCACTATTCCCAATTAAGAATCGCGACCAACGTGCTCAACGAAGTCGTGATGGACGCTCAGCTGACAACTCCGGCGCCGACGCATAACGGTCAGCGCTTAAAGATTTTGTATGCTTCGCAGGTAGCGGTCGCGCCGCCGACGTTTGTTTTGTTCGTCAACGATCCGCAGCTGCTGCACTTTTCCTACCGCCGTTATATTGAGAACCGTCTGCGGGAAGCGTTTGGTTTTGACGGATCGCCGATCCGGATCATCGCCCGCAGTAAGGACTAAAGGAGGCGCAATATGAAAATTTGCGTATTGGGCAGCGGAAGCTGGGGCACGGCGCTGGCGCAGGTGCTGGCGGACAATCATCATGAGGTCGTCATCTGGGGCAAGAGCCCTGAGGAAATTGCCGACCTGAAGCTCCATCGCAACACGAAATACTTTCCGGAGGTACTGGTCAATCCGGCCATCGAAGCGACGCTGGAGTTCGATACGGTCAAAACCGCCGATATCCTGCTTTTCGCGGTGCCGACCGGCGCGGTGGAGGAAGTCAGCCGCCGGGCTGCGGCGGCGCTGGATCATCCGGTGATTGTGATCAACGTCGCCAAGGGATTCCATCCGACGACCCATCAGCGGCTCAGCGAAGTGATCAAGGAATGCTTCACGCCGGAAACACTGACGGACGTCGTTTCTCTGATCGGCCCTTCACACGCCGAAGAGGTCATTCTCCGCAAGCTGACCTCGGTCAATGCGGTCTGTGAAAACGAAGCGTCAGCCAGACAGATTCAGGAGCTGTTCTCCAACGATTATTTCCGCGTTTACCGCGGAACCGACGTGATCGGTTCGGAAACCGGCGTGGCGATCAAAAACATCATGGCGATAGCCAGCGGCATCATCACCGGACTGGGCGAAGGCGACAATGCCCGGGCGGCGCTGATGACCCGCGGTCTGGCGGAAATGTCCCGCTACGGCATCGCGCAGGGCGGACGGGCCGAAACTTATCTGGGATTAACCGGGGTCGGCGATCTGATCGTCACCTGCACCTCCCCGCATTCCCGCAACTTCCAGGCCGGCATGCAGATCGGCCGTCAGGACAGCGCGGAGATTTTCTGGAAAACCAATAAGAAGACGGTCGAGGGCGTAAAAGCGGCCAAGGTCATCTATGAAGAATCAATTAAGAAGCACATCAGCATGCCGATCACCGAACAGGTTTACCGCGTGCTGTACGAAGGCGAAAAGCCGTCCCAGGCGATCAAGCTGTTGATGGCCCGGGAGCTGAAATCAGAATAAAAGCCCGTCGCGGGGCTTTTTCTGATGGAACAATCGGAAAGGAGGAACCGGTGCCAATGATTCTGGACGAAACGAATCTGAGTACCTATTTTGACGAGCGGACGTGGAATCTGGCGCGGCGTTATCATCAGGAACGCTCGATCATCCAGTCGCTGTCGGCCGTTGAATATAAAACGCTGCAGCTGATCGAGGTCGAAGCCGTCGTCTATCCGTATCTGCAGCATGTCAAGCTGTCGCTGCATTCTGTGACCGGCGAGCTGCTTCATTTTTCCTGTGAATGCCCGTACTGTGTCCACGATGAAAAAGCCTGCGCCCACATCGGCGCGGTTTTGATGTTTTTGAAAGAACGGACGATCGACCATTTTCCTTTTTATTACCGGGAGAACGCCGCCGACTATATCCAGCAGATGCGCCGCCGGCAGATGTTTTCGCAAAGTGAGCAGCTGATCGAGGCGTATGTCAATTCCGCGGTGCTGGACGACCCGGTGATGCTGCAGAACGATCCGGTCGAATTGCAGCCGGAGGTCATGTTTTCCAATTCCGAGCTGCTGGTCAGTTTCCGGATCGGCCGCAAGAAAAAATACATTTTAAAAAATCTCGGCGAATTTATGACGCGGATGAATGAGGCGGCGATTGTCAGCTATGGCAAGGAACTGCAGTTTCTGCATGTTCCGGAATCGTTCGACGAAGTTTCGCAGAAAATCCTGCGCTTTATCCGCCGCAACTATTCATCCCAGACCAATTTTGATACCGGAGCGCGCTATGTCAAGCTGAGCGGCAGCAGCGTCGATGATTTTTATGAGCTGTTTTGGAATCATCCGGTGATGATGGCGGATGGCCGGCCGATGGTGATGATTGAGGAAAATCCGCAGTTTACGCTTCAGGTCGAAGGGCAGGGACAGGACTACCAGCTTGCGGTCACGCCGCACGAATACCGCTATCTGTCCAGCAATGAGGCCGATTATGTCTATGTCGGCGGCACGCTGATCCGGCTGCTTCCGCGGTACCGGATCCTGTGCGGACCCTTATTAAAACGGCTGCAGCAGGGCGGTAAGCTGCTCGTCAGTCACGAACAGATCAAGAATTTCTATTACAACGTCCTGCAGCCGGTCAGCGAGCTGATTCCGGTGCTGGGTATGGACGAGCTGCCGGTCCGGCTGGATCCGCTGGTCACGCGGGTGTATATCGACGAGCCGGCGCCGCATACGATCATGATCACGATCCGCTTCTGTTACGGCCCCAACGAATACATCGGCTTCGATACGCTGACCAACCGCGATAACCGCAACCTGCGCAAGGAACAGAAAGTGCGCGCGATCATCCGGCAGTATGTGACGCGGATTGACACGCTGACCCAGATCGCCTGGATTGAGAAAAATGAAACCAAGGAATTCAGCTTCCTGGCGGAAGGGGTAGGCAAGCTGATGGATCTGGCGGAGGTCTATATCTGCGAATCGCTGAAAAATGTTCAGATCCGTTCGCGGGCTTCGTTCTCCGTCGGCGTACGGCTGACCTCCGGCCTGCTGAAGCTGCAGCTTGACAGTCCGCAGCTGACGCCGCAGGAGCTGGAAGAAATTTTCCGCGGCTATCAGCAGAAGAAAAAATATGTGCGATTGAAAAATGGCGACTACTTCGCGATTGGCGAGGGCGAAACCGAAGAAATGCTGGCGATGCTGGACGCGCTGCAGGTTGATCCGAAGCAGCTGGGCGCCGGACCGGTGACGCTGGAAAACTATCGGGCGCTGGCGCTGAACGAACGGCTGATGAGTACGCCGGAGATCAAGGTCGAGCGGAATCAGGAGTTCAAAACGATGATCCGCGACTTTAAGAATATTGAGGAAAGCAAATTCGACGTGCCGCCCTCGATGCGCAAGATTCTGCGCACCTATCAAAAGGAAGGCTTCCGCTGGCTGAAAACGATCGCTCACTATGGCTTCGGCGGGATTCTGGCCGACGATATGGGCATCGGCAAGACTTTGCAGATGATCGCCGTGCTGGAGGATGCGCGGCTGCAGGGGGAAGGCGGCTGCAGTCTGGTCGTTACCCCGGCTTCGCTGATCCTCAACTGGCAGGCGGAAATCCGCCGCTTCGCGCCGCAGCTGAAATGCGGCTGCGTCCACGGCACGCTGAAAGAACGTCAGAATACGCTGGCTTCCGCAAACGACTTTGACGTCCTCATCACGTCTTACGATTACGTCAAGCGCGACGAGGTGTTATACCAGCCGCTGGCGTTTCAGTATCTGGTGCTCGATGAGGCGCAGGCGATCAAGAATCAGCGGACCAAGAGCGCCCAGGCTGTCAAGCAGATCCAGGCCCGCCACCGCTTTGCCTTAACCGGTACGCCGATTGAGAATTCATTAGCCGAGCTGTGGTCGATCTTCGATTTCTTAATGCCGGGCTATTTGTTCAGCTACGCGCAGTTTAAAGAAAACTACGAGCTGCCGATTGTGCGGTATGACGACGAAGAACGGCTGACGTTATTAAAGAAGCTGGTATCGCCGTTTATTCTGCGGCGTGTGAAACAGGACGTCTTGAAGGAACTGCCGGAAAAGACGGAAAGCGTGCTGCAGATCGAATTCAGCGAAGCGGAAAAGAAGCTCTACCAGGCGTCGCTGCAGCAGATCCAGACGCAGCTGACGCAGACGCTGGATCAGCAAACCAACGCCGGCAGCTCCAAGATCATGATTTTGGCGATGCTGACGCGGCTGCGGCAGATCTGCTGCGACCCGGGACTGGTGTTTGATGGTTACGGGGGCGAGCGGAGCAAGCTGACCGCCTGCATGGAGCTGATTGAAAATGCGGTGGAGTCGGGCAAGAAGATTCTGGTCTTCTCCCAGTTTACGACAATTCTGGACAAGCTGCGGGATGAATGCGAGAAGCGCAGGATCGGAACCTATCTGCTGACCGGCGCAACACCGAAGCAGCAGCGTTTTGATTTAATGGAAAGCTTCAACCGTGATAAGACGCCGGTCTTTCTGATCTCGCTCAAAGCCGGCGGCACAGGATTGAACCTGACCGGCGCGGAGATCGTCATTCATTACGATCCATGGTGGAATCTGTCGGCGGAGAATCAGGCGACCGACCGCGCCTACCGGATCGGCCAGACGCGCAACGTCCAGGTTGTCAAGCTGATCGTCGAAGGCACGGTAGAGGAGAAGATCAGCAAGCTTCAGCAGCAGAAGCAGCAGCTGTCGCAATCGGTCATCGAAGGTTCCGACGGCTCGATCGCCGCGATGAGCCGTGAGGAAATTCTCGAGCTGTTTGAGACTGAATTTTAAATGATACGGCTTTCATTCAAGTGATTGTTTGAAATGCCGTTTTTATTTTGCGAAAAAGGGTTGCCAAGGGGAGAATACGCTGTTATAATGGGTTAGATTTTTATATTGACATTCAAACTATCTCAAGGAGGAGACACGATATGACAGTTCGTATTATCACTGATTCCACGGCCGATGTGACCCCGGAGGCAGCCCGGCAGCTCAATATTGGCGTTGTTGCGCTGAAGGTGCTGTTCGGCCATGAAGAATACCGCGACGGCATTGATTTGAACATCGAAGAATTTTATGCCAAGCTGACGGGCAGCGGTCAGCTGCCGACAACCTCCCAGCCCTCGCCGAACGACTTTCTGACGGAATATGAGAAAGCAAAAGCGGCAGGCGAGGAGATCCTCGTTCTGACGTTGTCCAGCCAGTTAAGCGGAACCTGTCAATCGGCGCAGCTGGCGAAGGATTATTGTGAATACGAACCGATTTATATTGTCGACAGTTTATCGGCGACGATCGGCACACAGCTGCTTCTGCGCGAAGCGATCCGGCTGCGCGATGCCGGACAGTCCGCCAGGCAGATCGCGGCGCAGTTAGATCAGCTGAAATCGCGCATCGTCGTTCTGGCCGCTGTGGACACGCTGGAATTTCTGGTAAAAGGCGGCCGGTTGTCCAAGGCCGCCGGATTTGCGGGTTCGTTGTTGGGCATCCATCCGATGATCACCCTGGAGGAGGGCAAGCTGAGCGTCTTAGGCAAAGCCCGCGGCAAGAAAGCAACACTGCAACTGTTTTGGCAGCAGATGGAAAAGCTGGGAATGCCGGATCCTCAGGTGGAACCGATCTTTGGTTATACAGGAAACCGTGAAGCGGTCAGCGACCTGATCGCCTTCTTAGAAGAAAAAGCAATCGTCAGTTCGCAGGTATGCGGCGTCGGCAGCGTAATCGGCACGCATACCGGGCCGGGCGTCAGTGCAATCGCCTATCTGCGTCAGGCAGACTGTTAAGCGTAAGCTTGGCAGTTTTTTTTTGGTACTTTGACAAACAGGTAAAATTTGCCAAAGTTATTGAATGATAGATTAAATCGCTTTCGAGCGGTATCATGGCAGAGGTGACTCTGATTCATTTGTAGTTAATGTAAGATTTTCGGAAATGAATAACTTGGAGAATCGCATTGTTAAAAAGGACAAATAGTGTTGAAAACAAATGGAAATTGTTAAACAGTGTTGAAGTTCTCTGGTGTTTCAGACAATTTTATTCCAACGCTTATAATGAAGACAGAAGTCAACCTTAGAGAGCTGTGGTGAGTCCATGAAAAAAACGCAGAAAGAAATTCAGAAAATCGTAGAAGATCTAACCTGCCGTCATGGCGTTGACTTTTTAAAAGCGATGTCCACCGGCAATATTGCCAATACTTTAAATATCAGCCGTTCTTTAGCCAGCCAATATTTGAATGAATTGTGTAAACTGGGGCGATGTATCAAAATTAACTCCAGACCCGTTTATTATTTCGATAAAACACAGTTGGAGAAAAAGTATAACGTGACGTTAACCTATAACGAATATTACAATATGCCGGATTTAATTGAAGCGTTAAAGCAGAAGCAGAAAGAGCCGCAGGATTTTTTTAACGCGGTGGGTGAGGATGGTTCGTTAGGCTATTGTATTTCGCAGTTAAAAGCTGCGATGCTTTATCCGCATGGGTTGCCCGTGATCCTCCAGGGTGAAAGAGGAAGCGGAAAAACATTTTTAGCCCGGCTTGCTTTTGAATTCTTAAAAAATCAACATCGCGTCATGGATAAAGCTTGTTTTATCGCATATCAATTTAATTCAGAACAAACCTCGGATAAAATGCTGGAAGATCTTTTCGGAATCCACAGCTCTGTTAAAAAACAAACAGGCTTTATTGAAAAATGTCATAACGGTCTTCTATATCTTTCACAGGCCGATAAAATGAGCCTGGAATGTCAGCAGAGGATCGCTGATTATATCAACACTGGACAGTTTACCCGCATGGGAGATTCAGAACATCCCATCAGCAGTCAAACGCGGGTAATCCTTGGGTTGGATACGCCTTCGTTAGAATGTTTGGGACAGGATTTATTATTAAGCATACCAGTTCATTGCAGCATTCCGCCGTTAATGAAACGTCCTGCTGAAGAACGGGAACAATTGGTAAGGGTACTTCTGAATCAGGAACAAAAAAGATTAAACTGCGAAATTCGACTCTCGCAATCTTTATTTACTTTGTTAGGAGGCAATACGTTAGGGCTGAATATTCATGAGTTGAAAAATTGTATTCGGACGATGTGTGCCAATGCTTTTTTGGAACAGGAGAAGACACAAAGCCTGTGCTTGAAGCGAGTTTATTTGCCGGAACCTTTGTTATCGAAAATTCCTTTGGAATGGAAAGGCTTGAAAGAGGAACTTGTCTTTTTAACGATCAACGAACTGGTTCCTGAGAATGACAGTCATCAGATTTTCGATCTGTTTGATCTGTTGCTGGAAGCGCATCGGGATTACTTTTTTAATCATCATCATTTCAATTCTTTTCTGAAGGACGGGTTGGAGATCATGCGGAAGTATTATGACATGATTGTTTTTGAACAAAAAGAAGAGAATCCGCGGATCAATTCGATTGAAAATATAATTCAAACGTTGATTGATCAAGCGAAAGACAATGCCAGGCTAACCTTGCCCTTAAACTGCAGTTTTGTTTTAGCAAGAATGATCGATTCTCTTCATCAAATGAAAACCAGCGCTTCCGTTTGGGAGAGCGAACAGAGAGATTCGATCCAGTCTTGTCTGAATTCTTTGAAACAGGAGCTGCCGCAGGCGTTCTCACTTGCCGACGAATTGATTTCCCGGCTATGCACTACATTGGAAATCAAAACACAGCCTCTGAACGTTATCTTTCTTACCTTGAATATCTGTTTTTATAATCAGCAGGAAAAAGGCCGGCAGTTATGCGGAATTATAATCAGTCATGGTTATTCCACGGCGTCCAGTATTGCGGATGCCGCGAATCAGTTATTGCAAAGTCAGGTTTTTGATGCCATTGACATGCCGCTGGATACTGAAGTCGCCGCGATTGAAAAGCAACTGGATCGATTCCTGCAGATGCATTCGTATTATCAGGGAATGCTGGTTCTTGTCGATATGGGTTCGCTGGAAGCGATGGCCCAGCATTTAAATTCAAAGATGGATATTGGAATAATTAACAATATATCGACAGGATTAGCGCTGGACGTCGGCAATCGGATTAAACAGAACGAAGAACTGGAAGCGATTCTCATCGCTGCTTGTCAAAGCCATCAATGCCATTACCGACTGCTGCGGCAAACAGAAAAACCCAAAGCGATTATATTTACAAATGATATCTCAATCCGCGTCAGCGGGAAATTGGCAGAACTGTTCCGCAGCTCTTTGCCCCGTCCGGTCAATATCAAATTTATTGAAGTCGAGTATTCGAGACTGAAGACGACGTTGGAAAATGACGATTTCTTTCAGCAATATCATGTCGTCCTCTTAATTAAACCGTTAGGCTTGAAACTGGATGGCGTGAATTCAGTAACCTTAGAAGATATCGTAGGATTCAGAAACCTGCAGCCCTTATCGGAAGCTTTTCAGGATGAATTAAACGAGGAGGAACTGGATCAATTTCATCAGCAGTTATTAAAGAATTTTTCTTTGCAAAGTCTGATGGAAAACCTCACGATTCTCAATCCTGCACATTTGCTGGATTCAGTTTATGAAGCCGTCAGCGAGCTTCAACGGCAGCGTCATTGCCGGTTTCAAAGCCGGACGCTTGTGGGAATTTACATCCATGTCAGTTTTCTCATTGAGCGGCTGGTGACAAGAACCGCGATTGAGTCCCAGGCGGATTTAACGCGTTTTCAAAAAGAACATCAGGATTTTATTGATCAAGTCCATATCAGTTTCCAACGGATATTGAAAAGCTATAACGTTACCGTTCCGATTGATGAAATATCTTATTTGTATGATTATATCGCGAATGATGAAGCCTTTAATAAAAAAGAGTTGGAAGGAGAGGCAGAATGAAAAGATTGATTTTAGCTTCACATGGCCGGTTAGCCGAAGGCATGGCCGATACGGCCAGAATGATCGTTGGAGATCAAACAGAGTTGATTCCGCTGTCCCTGGTTTCAGGAATGCAGCCGGAACTGCTCAAAACAAAAGTGGAAGGAATGATCAAATCCTGGCCTGGCGAATTAACGGTAATTCTTACCGACCTTTGGGGAGGCAGCGTCAATACCGCCTTGCTTCCTCTCTGCGCGGATGCCCATGTTCATTTGATTGCCGGGATGAATCTGAATTTAGTCTTGCAGCTGTGTTTGAGCGATGTGGAAACCGGCGGCATGGCCATCGAATCCATCCTGAATGAAGCGCAGAAGTCAATGGTCTACGGCAACGCTAAATTAAACGAGATTCCGCAAGAGGAATCCTGGTTTTAAAAAGGAATGAACTGGATATTTTCCAGTGAACTTCAAATGAGAAAGGAGGGAAATGTATGATCAAAATGCTGCGGATTGACGATCGGCTGCTGCATGGACAAGTCGTATTCATGTGGACGAAACAGCTTAACATCAAAGGGATTATCGTGGCCAACGACGAGCTGGTTCAGGATCCAATCCAGAGTCTGGCCATGAAATTAGCGGTGCCAGAACAAATTAAACTGTTGATCAAATCCGTTGAAGAAGCCTCCCGGCTGATTCAGGATCCACGTTCCGCTAAAATGAACATTCTGCTGGTGATGAAAAGTCCGGCCGACGCGGCGAGATTGCTTCGATTACTGCCGGACAAAACCTTGATCGAGCGAATTAATATCGGAAACAGCGGTCGGATTGACAAGGGAAACAAAGAGATGATGACCCGGGAAGTCTATGTTGATGAAACCGATATTGAAGCGATTCAGGAAATTCTGAGCTATGAACTGCCGTTTGATATCCAGATGATTCCAACAAACAACAAAGTCAATGTTAAAGATGCTTTAAGAAGCATCCGGAAGTGAGGAGGAGAAACAATGACACTATTCCAGGCTATTTTGATTGGATTCGTTGCTTTTGGCGGCTTATTAGTAACTGAAAGCGGCTGCGGGCTGATGTTAAACCGGCCGATTGTCTTGGCGCCGATCGTGGGGTTTATTCTCGGTGATTTGTATGAAGGGTTAATTATGGGAGCTGCCTTGGAATTGATTTTCTTAGGTGTTGTTTCAATCGGCGGATCAACGCCTTCAGATTCAACGATGGGCTCCATATTGGGCACAGCGTTTGCGATCAGTATGAATCAGGGCGTGGAAATTGCTTTAGCGCTGGCGGTACCGATCGGGTTATTAATGCAAATGGTGCAGTATCTTGTTTATTTCATCCGTGCTACCCAGATGTCGAAAGTCGAGGTTTATGCTGAACAGGGGCAATTCAATAAGATTACGCGACTGCATTTTGGAAGCATTCTGATTTTTGCGATTATTTATGGTTTCATCGCCTTTGCTTCCCTGCAATTCGGCGTTGAATTGATGCGGAATCTTGTCGATCAGATTCCTCAGGTTATATTGGACGGGCTGGATGCGGCAAGCATGATGCTTCCGGCTGTCGGGTTTGCGCTGCTGATGAACATGCTTTGGGATAATCGGCTCTGTGTTTTGTTGTTCTTAGGCTTTATTTTAGCGACTTATCTCAATCTGCCGATCATCGCGATCACCGGTATCGCTTTAACGATCGGCGTTCTGCTGGTGGTTCAGGATATGAGCCATAACCGTAAACAACCGGAGATCAGTTTGCCGCAGGGCCAGGATCAGGCAGAGGAGGAATTCTTTAATGAGTAAATTTGAAATCACTCCGCAGGAGAAGAAGCTAACCCGTCAGTTGTTTTACCGCTCATTTGCTTTGGAATGTTCGTTTAACTTTGAAAAAATGCAGGCTTTGGGGTTTGCCTGGGCGATGTTTCCGGCAATCCATGAATTTTGCGGGACTCAGGAGGAACAGGTCGAAGCTTTAAAGAGACATACCGCTTTTTTCAATATTACTCCGCATATCAGCACGTTTTTACTCGGCATGGCGGCGTCCATGGAAAAAGAGGCTGCTGAGAAAAAAACGATGGATCCCGCTGCGATCAATGCGATCAAGGTTTCCTTGATGGGGCCGCTCTCCGGAATCGGCGATTCCTTTTTCTGGGGAACTTTCCGCGTCATCGCGGCGGGCGTGGGCATCTCGCTGGCTCAGCAGGGCAATGTCTTGGGCCCGATTCTGTT
>NZ_CFQZWI010000056.1:0-19016 GCF_986127675.1 Holdemania sp.
TTCCGATCTTGGCTGGGAATTCCATGGCAGACCTCGTTGTTGACGGAGGTGCAGACGCTTTTCGGATAGCCCTCGTAGTTCAGCGGAGCGCAGATTGCCCCGCGCGCGGTCGTCGTCTCATAGACGATCTTGTCGATCTCCTCCGTGCTCATTCCTTCATGAATCGCCGCCGCAACGGCATCCAGCACCGCGGTATTGATCTCGGCACTGGCTTGGATCCCGGCGATTTCTGCCGGAGTGCGAATCAGGCTGTGCGGGGGAACGATGTGGCCGCGTTTTTTATAATACGCAATTTTCTGATCAAACGCCTGATGGCATTCGCCATACGGACGGCCGCTGCCGCACCAGCATGGATCCTGGGGTTTAAGATGAATTCGCTTCATATTTCGCCTTCTCTCTATAAGATGATCTGATCGTTAATCACCAATGAAAACGTCAGACCGAGTTTTTCCGCCGCTTTGCGGCACAGCAGCATGCGCTGCATAAAAATTTCAAAATAATCCATGACCGCGGAAATCTGCGTATCAATTTTCAAGTCCAGAATGATCTTCTGATGATCGGCAGTAATTTCCGTCCGCGATTGATGAACCGCATAGTTGACCCGATCGTGAATGTCAAACGTCGCGAAGTCGCGGTTGCGCACACGCGAGCGCCGGACGTCGGTTTTATCCGCCAGGATCAGCGCCGCCGCAATCGGGTTGACCGGATAAGCCGTGCTTTCGTCATGATTGCCGATCGCGCTGATGATCGTCGAGATTTCCTCCGCCTCCGCGCCCAGCTTGTCCAGAATGCGGAAGGCCATGACCGCACCGCTCTGCGCATGATCGACCCGGTTGATCACATTGCCGATATCGTGCAGCCATCCGGCGATTTCCGCCAGCTCTGCTTCCCGCGGACTGTAGCCGAGCGTTAATAAAATTTCCCGGGCTTCCTTGGCAACCTTGCCGACATGCGCGAAGCTGTGCTCTGTGTACCCCAGTGCCGCCAACGCTTCGTCCGCCTTCTGGATATAAGTTCTGACCTGGGGATTGTTTCTGACTTGTTCAACGGTAATCATCGGCCTCGCTCCTTCCCGCGGTTTCCGCTGTTTTTACTATGGACCGGCAGCCGCGTTTTAATCCGCCTGCTGAATCAGCACGCCTTCCTCCGGCATACAGCGGTGCGTGCTGTAAAACTGCCTGATCGCCCGGATCATCGCCGCGCTGTCTTCGATCCCGGCCGTTTCGTTGCACGAATGCATGGCCAGCTGCGGTAATCCGATATCGACTGAAGCAATGCTGACCTGTGAAGTGCTGATGCTGCCGAGCGTGCCGCCGCCCTTCAAATCTGAGCGGTTGGTGAAATACTGCGTTTTGACGCCAGCCTGACGGCACAGCTCGACAAACAACGCGGAGCTGATCGCATCGGAGGTATAGCTCTGGTTGGCGTTGTATTTGATCACGATGCCCTGGTTCAAATAGACGCGGTTGGTCGGATCGGATTTCTCCGGCACATTGGGATGAACGGCGTGAGCATTATCGGCGGAAATCATCAGCGACGAGGCCAATGCCCGCTGCAGCTCCTCTTCTTTCAGCTGCACCGCGGACAAAATCCGCCGCAGCGTGTCGATCAAAAAGGCCGAGGCCGCGCCCTGACGCGTGCGGCTGCCAACTTCCTCGTTATCGAAGCAGCAGTACACGTTCAGCGACCGGCGGCTGTGTCCCTGCAGAAATCCCTGCAGCGTCGTATAGGCGCATTGCAGATCATCGAGATGCGGACTCGAAATAAACTCGTGATGCCGGCCCCAGACATAGCCTTTCTGCAGACAAGTTAAGTACAGATCAAAGCTGAGCACATCCGCCTGAGCGATCCCCAGTTCTTCCGCCAGCAGCGCTTTCATGTCAAACGGCTCGCTGCCCAGGCCGATCAGCGGAAGCATATCCTTCTGAGCGTTGTAGCTGGCGTTGGTATTGGCTTCCCGGTTCATGTGGATCGCTAAGGAAGGAATCGTCAGCAACGGCCGTTCTATGTTCAGATACCGGCTGATAATCTGTTCACCCTCGCGCACGATTACCCGGCCTGCCAACCCCAGCGGACGGTCCATCCAGGTGCTGCAAAGCATGCCGCCGTAGCCCTCCGTGTTCAGCTTGAGATATCCGTTTTCACAAATAACGGCATTCGGCTTTAGCTTAAAGGTCGGAGCATCGCTGTGGGAAGCGACGATATTGAAGCTCAGCTGGTCCAGCGTTTCCGGCATCTGCCATGCCAACAGACTCGAATGATTGCGGATCGTAAAATAACGGCCGCCCGGCGTCAGCGTCCAGGCTGCGCTCTCCACTTGTTCTTCATACCCGGCTTCTGCTAACCGCGCTTTCAGCTGCTCCACCGCCTGAAAGCTGGTTGGACTGGCCGCGATAAAATCAAGCATGTCTTGAATTTCTGTGTATTCCATTTTCTTCACCTCGTTCGATTTTTCGGAAATTCCCGAAATTTTCATTCCTAAAACTTAGCCGCAGAAAACTGCGTCATCTCAATTATACTCATTTTCCCCGTCAGCGACACATAAAAAACATCAATTCCCGGCGGATTTGACTGTTAAAACAACGCAAAACGGACAGAATGACTAGCAGAATCATGAAGAACGAATTCAAGGAGGAAACGACATGACCATCCAAACCACTCTGCCCCGGGTCAACGAGCTGGGGTATTATGAAATGCGGCTGGAAAGCATCGGCGGCCTGGGCGCAAATCTGTGCGGCAAGCTGCTGGGCGAGCTGGGCGCGGTGCAGCTGGGCTTAAACGCCGCCAGCTTTTCCAGCTACGGCTCGGAGAAACGCGGCTCGCCCGTCAAGGCCTTTATCCGTTACAGCGCTCCGACACAGGAGATCCGCATCAATTCACCGGTCCGCCATCCCGACTGCCTGGCATTGTTCCACGAAGCGATGGCCGGCAAGCTGCCGGTGAACGCCGGCGTGCAGCGGCATTGTCAGGTTGTCGTCAACACCGCGCTCGAGGGCGAGGCCATCCGTGAGCGGATGCAGCTGGCCGCCCGGGATATCTACTGCGTTGACGCCCTCGCGCTGGCCTTGCAGTCCAAATCCCGCGTGAACATGGTCATGCTCGGCGCGATTGCGAAGGTCAGCGGCTTTATTCCATTAGACGCTGTAAAGCAGGCCGTGATCGCCACGCTGGGCACAAAAGCGCCGGATCTTTTAGGCGCCAACTTGGAAGGCGTGCAGCGCGGCTACGATGAAGTCCGGGCCTATCATTTCGACGACGACCGCTATCCCGAGATTCCCTTTGACAACGAAAGCGGCGGCTGGGGCTGGAAAACCGCGCCGATCGGCGGCGTTAACCCGATTCCCGGCAGTTCCGTACGCAACGACCTGTCCGCCAGCCGCGAAGGCTATCTGCCTCTGTTTGAGCCGGAAAAGTGCATTCACTGCGGTCTGTGCGATTCTACCTGCCCGGATATGGTGTTTCAGTTCTTCCCCGGCGAGCTGAAAGGCCGGAAAACGATGCTTAACCGCGGTCTGGACTATCGGTTCTGCAAAGGCTGCCTGCGCTGCGTCGACATCTGCCCGACCCACGCGCTGACCCGCGGTGAGGAAAAAGAACATACGCAGCCGGATTATTTTACCCCGGTGCGCGATCTGTTAACGCCAGACCTGCGGCAGACGCAGACCGGTGCCAACAGCTGGGTTACCAGTGAATCGCCGAATGAAGAAATACTGGAAAAAGGAGGAACCGCGCGATGAAAAAACAGATCAGTCTGTACGAAAGCGGCAACGAGCTGGCCGCGATGGCCGCCAAACAGATCAACTATCATGTGATGGGCTATTATCCGATCACCCCGTCGACGCAGATCGCCGAAAACCTCGATCTCATGAAAGCCCAGGGACTGCATGATATTTCCCTGATCGCGGCTGAAGGCGAGCACAGCGCCGCCGGCATTTGTTACGGCGCCAGCACCGGCGGCGGGCGTGTGTTCAACGCCACCAGCGCCAACGGTCTGCTTTATGCGCTGGAGCAGCTGCCAGTTCAGTCAGGCACCCGGTTTCCGATGGTCATGAACGTCGCCTGCCGCACGGTGTCCGGACCGCTGTCGATCAAGGGCGACCACAGCGATATCATGATGATGCTGAACTGCGGCTGGATTATTCTGTTCGCCAACAGCGTGCAAATGGTCTACGATTACAACCTGATCGGACTGAAGCTGGCTGAAGCCGTCAATCTGCCGGTCGCGG
Organism: Holdemania sp.; assembly: GCF_986127675.1. Lineage (NCBI taxonomy): Bacteria > Bacillati > Bacillota > Erysipelotrichia > Erysipelotrichales > Erysipelotrichaceae > Holdemania > Holdemania sp. The sequence continues at coordinate 4,227 of NZ_CFQZWI010000056.1, forward strand.
TCGCTTTCGACGGTTTCTTCACCAGTCATCAGAAACGCCGCTGCATGATTTTCGCGGACGATCAGGACGTTCAGGATTACGTCGGCCCAGTCAGAAAACGCACCGATATCTTGGACACAGAACATCCGGTGACAATCGGATCTTATATGAATGAGCCGGATCTGATCAATAACAAATATCAGCTGCACGAAGCGATGGAACAGGCGCTGAATGAAATCGAACCGTTGTTTGAGGAATTTGAGGAACTGAGCGGACGGCCGCAGCATCTGGTCGAAACCTATCGGGCCGAGGACGCCGCCGTCGTGATTTTCGCGCTCGGCTCAACGTTCCACACCTTAAAAGAAGCCGTCGATCAACTGCGCAAAGAGGGCATCGAAGCGGGAGCGGCGACCCTCACGATGATCCGGCCATTTCCCAAAGCAAAGCTGATCGAGAAGATCGCGCACGCTCAGACGTTAATCACCCTGGACCGGCAGGACAGCTATGGGGCGCAGGGCGGCAATATGTCGCTGGAAATCCGGGCGGCGCTGCAGGAGGCAAAGCTGGATTGCGAGGTTTATACGCGGATCTACGGTTTGGGCGGCAAGGATTTTTACTATGAAGAAGCGGTAAAGTTGGTCAAGGAATGCGTTGGACAGGATTTGCCGAAGTTCGATTATCTGCAGATCAGCGAAGGTCAGGCGGTTCAGGAGCCCGAGTATTTTAAACCGTTGTCCGCCGGCGACACCGAGCTGGGATTCACCCGCTGTGTGCTCAATGAACAAGGCCGGCCGCAGGTGCAGGGCGGACAGATCGCGGCGACGACCGCGATGCCGAAACGGCTGGCGCCCGGTCATGGAGCGTGTCCGGGATGCGGCATTCCCGTCAATGTGAACCTGTTGCTGCGAGGTATCGAAGGCCTGGTCGTTTTGTTGTTTCAGACCGGCTGCGGCATGGTCGTCACGACCTCCTATCCGAAGACTTCCTTTAAAGTTCCTTATTTGCATAATTTATTCCAAAACGGCGCGGCGACAGTCGCCGGACTGGCTGAAATGTTTCATCAACGTCAGAAGCGCGGAGAATTACCGAAAGGAGAGATCACCTTCATCATGATCAGCGGCGACGGCGGTATGGACATCGGTCTGGGTTCCGCCATCGGCGCGGCTCTGCGCAACGATGCGTTTATTTTAATGGAATATGACAACGGAGGATACATGAACACCGGCTACCAGCTCTCCTACTCGACACCGATGGGAGCACGGAGTTCTACTTCGCATATCGGCAAGACGCAGTATGGAAAAACGTTCGTCAATAAAGATACACCGCAGATCATGGCGGCCGCGGGCGCGCAGTATGTGGCTACCGTTGCCGAATCGCAGCCGGTGGATTTCTTGAAAAAGGCGGCTAAAGCACAGTATTACGCGAAGAATAAAGGCTTTGTGTATTTAAAAGCACTGTCTGCCTGTCCGCTGAACTGGGCGGATGTGCCGAGCCAGGAACGCAAGGTGATCCAGGCCGCGGTGGACTGTGGTTATTTCCCGCTGTACGAAATTGAGGAAGGTGTCACGACGATCAATTACAATCCGGAGAAAACGGGAAAACAGATTCCGGCGCTCGACTGGCTGAAAATGATGGGCCGCACGCGGCATCTGGGAAAGCCGGAGTACGCCGAGGTTGTCGATCACATCCAGAAGGAAATTGACAAGCGATGGATCCGGCTGAAGGCACGGGCGGAAAGTGAAGTGTTGTAGAAGCAAACGTTGATTTTAACTAAGGACAATGGATGTTAATCCGCGGAACGAACGCTTGATATTCGTTCAGAAAAATCAGATCGCAGGATAACCCGGCGTGCCCGTTTTTAATAAAGTTTTTAAACATCAGAAAAACGCAGAATTGCCCTGCCCCACTGTTACAAAGGGGAGAGAAAACCTGCGTTTTTTCTTTATGATTTTGATTCTATGCTATTCAATTTATTTCTGGGTCGTGCTGCCGAAGCCGCCGTTGCGCAGCTGATCCGCGTCATCGTCGACCGTAATGCCGTATTCAACAAAAATTCCCTGCATGAAGCCCTCCCCCTGCGCCAGAGAAAGCGTCTTTCCTTCACGGGAGTCGTTGATCAGCTTGCAGAAAATATGGCCTTCGTTATCGGAACCATAATAATCCGAGTCGATAATGCCGACGGTATTGTTGAACTGCAGCCGGTACTTAAATCCCAGGCCGCTGCGCGGATAGCATTTCAGCACCCAGCCGGCTGCGATTTGGACGCGGATGCCGGTTGGAATTTTAAGCGACTCGCCGGGGTTGAGACTGAAGCTTTGCGGCGCAAAGAAGTCATAGCCGGCGGAACCGAGGGTCGCCCGCTTCGGCAGTTGAATCTGATCATAAATCTGGGCCGCTTCCGCCGCCGTTGAGCCAGGAAATGTATCAAGCCAGTCCTGAATGAATTGTGTTTCACTTACTTTTTGAAATTTCGCGATTTTCTGCATGGAATTTGTTCCTTTCCTTTGGGATTCGATTCTGTTTCAAAGATCGCCTTCATTGTAAAGAAAAGGATCGGCTTTTGTCAACAGCGGCACAGACCGATCCTTATGCACTTTGAGATCCCCTTATCTCAAAGATTATTTTTGGGTTCAAACCTCACAGCGTGATTGAGATAAGGGCACGCAAAGACCCGTCCTGGCACAGAACGTATAGTTTACCAGGCTATCCGGCCACAGGACCGGATTCAGGCGCATGAACAATATTCATCGCGCCGACAAGATCCCGATGACAGCGAAAACCGCAGACACAGTGATAAAAACGTTTGTCAGGGGTGTTGAGTCTGCCGCATTGCGGACATCGTTTTGATGTATTGCGGGGGTTAACGAAAACTACGCGAAGTCCCTCGCGCCGGGCTTTGTAACGAAGGTTGTCGATCAGCCGATAGTAGGACCATTGATTTAAATCCCGCTTATCCCGGGAATGCTTGACTTCGCGTTTTCCAATTCCATGAAGTTGTTCCACGCAAAGGACGCCGACATTCTGTTCCAGCGCAAACTGAATCAACTGCGAGCTGAGAATATGACATTGCGTAATCTCCCAGCGATAAAGTCCATGATTTAATTCTTTGATTCGCTTGTAGTCTTCTTTTTTCTGCAGCTCCGTAAGCTTGGCATAAAACGCATTGCGGCGGAAGCGGGCCTCACGGCCATTACCGAAGAAACGAATTTTGCCATCGTCGGTATACGCGACCGCCGGAACTTTAATTCCCAGATCGATTCCCATTCGTTTTGTCGATAGGCTCCGTGGTTTTTCCGGAACCTTCACATTAAATTCGGCGGCCCATCCTTGTTTGCAGGGATGGATGGTCAGCTTCCCGAGTTCCATTTTCAGATAGCGCTGCTGATAGGGTTCGGCCATGATCGGCAGTTTCAGCGTGTCGCCGATGCCAAAACGGCCGCCGACTTGAATTTCGAGTTCGTTGTTCGTAATTCGGAAGTTAGGTTGATGCCAGCAGCATTGCGGAGCTTTTAGTTTAAGCTTCGGATTGTTAAACTTCTGAACATGTTTAAAAATGTCCTTCGCATCCTGAACGACCATAGCCCGGCTCCAAAACGGGATGAAGGTACAGAAATCACCGTATGAGACGTAAACCGGGTGTTTGTTCTGGATGTAGAGCTGAAGTAAGTTGTTTACTTCATTTTGGTAGGCTTTCACCATGAATGTGAGTATCCGCGACGTGTTTTCATCCGTTTTTAATAAAATGCGGCTGGTAAGATATAGGATATCCCCTCCTTGAGTGATGATCCCTACACTTATAATATTGCGCGTTTTTTGAAAAAGTCCCCTAAAAAAGTCAAAAAACTTTTAAAATTTTTTCTAAGCCTTAGAATACAGGCATAATTTAAGGTCATCCTTATTTGGAATAAAAGCGTCCGATTTGGACAATCTCAATTTTTTTATTTTTTTCAAAAAAATTTTAAAAAAAGACTTGTCAAATGTACTTCTTCATGGTAGTATATAAAAGCGCTGTGAGTTACCAAGTGAAGAAGTACTCAAGAGGCTGAAGAGGTGCCCCTGCTAAGGGCATAGGTCGCGAAAGCGGCGCGCGGGTTCAAATCCCGCCTTCTTCGCCACATTACAGTGCGCGCGCCGAAACAACGATATTGGTCTGGTGGTGTAGTGGTTAACATGCCTCCCTGTCACGGAGGAGATCGCGGGTTCAAGTCCCGTCCGGACCGCCATTATCGCAGGTGTAGTTCAATGGTAGAACGCAACCTTGCCATGGTTGACACGAGGGTTCGATTCCCTTCACCTGCTCCATTGCGATAACAATGACTTTGATTGAATGAATCAAGGTCATTTTTTTATGTCATCCGCACTCCGTTTCGCAATCCCCGTTTCAGAAGTCGCCGGGAATCTCCAGCCATTTCGTTCAGGCAAGCTTGTCCCTAACTCAATCACCCCTGCGATTTTTCCCGAATCCAGAACTTGAACCCGTGCTCACCTCCGCTTTCCCACCAGCCCATCCATTCCGACTTTCGCTCCCCATGCCGCCATTACCCGACCTCCGTCGGGCAGCCCCATCCTAACCGACTTCTGAACCGAATTTCCTTAACTTCATCAAGGAAAATGATAAATTTTCATAATCTGTCCATTTCATCAATCTAACTCAGCCTGGAACAGAAACCACTTTCCCTTCCCTTTCCAACGAAAAAGACTGACGGCTCAAGGTGTCATTTACCTTTACGCCGTCAGTTTTTAATAAATAGAAATTAGAACACCGCCCAAAATCAGTCATAGCTTTCAAGACAATACCTCGGTTATCCCCACTCCAACCCCAGGCTCACGCACAAGGCCTCGTCGATTGCCTGCAAGGTTTTTCGATCCAGGGTGCAAACCCACTGCCCCAATCGCTGTTTATCAATCGTCCGGATCTGTTCCAGCAGGACGATCGACGCCTTCTCCAAAGAATCCGCCGGCAGAATCACATGCGTGGGAATCGGCGGTTTTGTCAGCCGGCTGGAAATCGGCGCCACGATCAATGTCGGCGAAAACCGATTCCCTTTATCATTCTGGATGACCACGACCGGCCGCAATCCCCCCTGTTCACTTCCGACGCTCCCCGCCAGGTCAGCATAATACACATCCCCTCGGCGCACCATCATTATTTCATGACCGATACTTGCATGCTTTCTACAACCTGCATCATCTCCTGCGGCGTCAGATCATTGGAATATACGGAATACTCGACCTGACTGTTCGTGATCGTCAGCCGGTTTCCATCATAATAACCGACAAGTCCCAACCCTTCGATCAGATCACCGCTGACTTCCGTCACTGTCAGCTCCTGACTCGGCGCTCTTTCCGTCTGCACAACTGTGAAATCCCGCTCGCCGCTGAATTCCAGAATATGCTGCGGCTGCCCATTGACAGAAGAGACTGTGGAAGCGATTAATTTGGAATCAAAAACGGTCATCGGATACAACGGCAATTCAATCAGACCAGTATAGCCGCTCGTCGGTGTCTCAATCGAACTTTTCGGCGTCTCAAAATACCCCGCTTCAAAACCTTCATTATAGCTGACCGCTGTAAATTCCATGGTCAATGCCGGAGCGTTATTTGCGTCGTAGGCAATCAGATACAACGGTTTTGTATCCTTGTTAAACTTGATCTCCTGTCGGACAAGCTGCGCAGCGCTTGGATATTTCGCGTCCGCGCTGATCAGAATGCCGTCCTTTTCTTTTTTCGTCTGATGGTCGTTTTTCAGCACTTCCATCATCGTCTGCAATAAATACGGCTTCGGCGAGTTCATCGGCCATTCGCCTTGGAACTTAAACACCTGGTTGAGCGAAGGGGTGACAACGAAGACGCCTTCTTTATTCTTCAGAATGATCTGTTCCTGGTTCAGCGACTTATCAATCATGCTGACCTTGAAATACTCGTCTTCGCCCTCCTTCATCCATGAGGATGTAATCGCGTAGTTCTTGAATTCTTCGCCGCTGGAAATTTCCATATTTCCTTCCAGCTTGTAGCTGGTCAGCTTCTGCATGGTTTTGTCTGCCTTCTTTTCAAACGAGCTGGGCTTCAGCACAAGAAACAAGGCGACGGCCAACAAAAGGACCCCAACGATCACTGCGACTTTCTTCTTCATAATTCCACCTTTCCTTTTCAACACAAGGTATGCGCTTTTGTGTCGGTTCATGCATAAATCCATGCACGTCCGCTATCCTGTAATAGGAGGAACTGTTCATGAAGCGAATTCTTAATATCAGTCTTTTCCTGTCAATCCTCGCTTGTTTGCTTTATGGGATTGAAGGTATCTTTCAGCTGGATCTGATCGCCAGTCTGTCGCTTTACACCCCCGGCATCGCCGTGATTTTGAAAGTGATCTTCGCCGCCTGCGGGATGATCAATATCTTATGGTTTTCCGCCGATTCCGATTAAGTCTGTCTATCCTTGATTATAAAAACCATCCATGCACAATCCCGGAGTTCTCGGTTGCCGGATAGAATCTAAAACTTGAACTTCCGCTTTGTGAGAATTCATTTTTTTACGGCCAGATGAGCGGACTTCTGTGAAAAAAGCGGAGAAGCAGAGCTGCGATCTAACCAAAAGAAAAGAGCGTTTTCTGCGCTCTGCTTCTTATTGAACTGTGAATCCCGCTTCGCGGATTGCAGTCTTGGCGGCGTATACCAAATCGTTGGAACCTTCGATCACCACCGCGCCGCTCTGCAGCGCTACCTTATATTCAACCCGGGTATCGTCCAGCGCCGCACGAATGCGGGCAGCCTGATCCTCGGTTTTCAACTCCCGGACAAAAATGATCGTCTTCATTTCCTGGCCTCCTGTTCTGCGTGTTCATTATAGCGAGTTTCCTGACGCTTGCCAAGAAAAAGGATTCAAGTTTCAGGAATTCTTCAAAGTCAGCCCGGCCGCAGCAGCAATTTGACGGGCGATTGCCGCGATCTGGCACGCCTGCAGCGGATCGGAAATCAGCCGCAGACGCCACTGATTCTCATTCTGCCCCTTTTGGATCTGATCAATCAAAATCCGTGTTTCCTGGCTGGCAGTCTGCCTGTTATCCAGCGGTTTTTCCACCGGCAGCAGCAGCGAATGGTCCGGATGTTGTAAAAGAGCGCGGAATTGACCATCTTTCAGCGAACGGCTGAGCAAGAGATCCAGGCGTGCTTCGACATAGGGAGTTCCTTCCAGCAGGCGGGGATTTCGGACGTCGATGCCGATTCCTGGCAGCAGCGTTTTCAGCTGACTTTGCAGCATCTGCGCAGTCAGCCCCGAATTGATTTTCAAATTTTCTTCCTGACGCGTGGTCTGTACCCCGATGCGGCGAACAGCCTGACATTGCATCAAAGGCTGCAGCGCGGTGGCGATCATCCAGGCTTCCGGCGCCGGGAATCGGAACTGACAGGCAGGGCCGGTTTCCAACCCCAGCTGGCAAGGCAAACTGTCGATGGATTGCCCGCTGATCACCCCTGCTTTCAAACGGTGGCTGAGCTGACCTATTCCCTCGCCATCACGGCTGGGCGGCAGAATCACAATGAGTTCTGCGCGTTCCAGAAGCATTCGGGTCAGCGGCTGGGGACGAATTTGTCCGCCTGTCAAGCTTAAAGGCGACAGTCCTTTCTGACTGCTTGCCCAATTCAGGCTGCATGGACAGCCCAGGATTTCACATTCGCCGATCAGCCGGCGGACCTGCGCCGGTTTGTCAGTCACGATTAACGTTCGGAGTCTGCGCATGGTTGAATCCACGTTCCTTTCCCAATCTGCAGCGAGGAGCCTACCCACACCCGCAGCTGATGTTCGCGCGCAAATAAAATACTCTGCCGCTGCATCACCCGCGCGCCGGCGTCGATCATCCGCAGCATCTGATCATAATCAATCTCATCCCAATGACGGGCATCAGGATAAACTTTCGGATCACGATCGTAAATACCGCTCACATCCGTCAGAATATAGACGTCTTCCAGCCCCAGTGCCTGGGCCAGCAGCATCGCCGTATAATCGCTGCCGCCCCGGCCCAGCGTCGTAATCTCATGATCGAGCGTGATTCCCTGATAACCAGGGACGATCAAACAGTCGCAATGATCGAGTTTTTCAAGCAATTTTCCGGTTGTCACCGTTAGAACCTCGGCCTCGCCATAATGATCGTTGGTGATGATCCCCAGCTCCTGCGTGCTGAGGGTATCGCTGAGGACTCCATTCTGACGGCACAGGGAATTGATGACCAGCGTACTGATCATCTCGCCGGCTGAAACCAGCCGGTCGCGCTGCTGAGGGGTCAGATATTTGGCAAGGGACATCAGCGTATCCGTCGCATAGGGATCAGGATACCGGCCCATGGCGGAGACCACGGCAATCACTTTCATTTCCGGAATCAGGCGGCGGATCAGGCGGACAGCGCGATTGCGGGCAGCTTCCTCTTTTAACGATGTCCCCCCGAATTTGATAACACAGATTTCCATAATCCAGCCCCTTTCGTCTTCAACCTAGACTATGAGGGAGAGCGGAAGACAACCGGGAGCTTGCCCAAACTGAAGTCAGAAAAAAACCGGCGGCTGCCGGTTCTTTCTGCTTTGTGATAATTGGAAAAACGTGAGATGTGCTTATTCCGCCGCTTCCAGCGCGATCTCCATCATTTTGGTGAAGGATGTCTGGCGCTGTTCATGGGTTGTCACTTCCGAAGTGACAAAGGAATCGGAGACCGTGATCAGGCATGCAGCGTTTTTGCCTAAGACATGGGCGTTGTGGAACAGCGCGAAGCTTTCCATTTCTACAGCCAGGCAATGATGAACGTCTGTCAGCTCCTTGATGTAATCGTTGCCGCCTTCGCGGTAGAAGACGTCGCTGGAGTGAATGCAGCCGACATGCAGCGGCATGCCCAGTTTTTCTGCCGCGTCTTTAATCCGCTGGTTGAGCGTTTCCGACGGATAGGTTTTATCCTGATCATAACCGCTCTGGACTTTCGCATAGCTGGATTCGCTGTAGGCGCTGTCGGCCAGCACGACATCAAAGACTTTCAAATCCGGCGAATACGCGCCGGCTGAGCCGATTCGGATAATGTTTTCGACACCATACTGGCTGAACAGCTCATAGGAATAAATGCCGATGCTCGGCATCCCCATGCCACTGCCCATGACGGAAATCGTTTTACCCTTATAGGTTCCGGTGTAGCCGAACATATTGCGGACGGCGTTGAACTGGACAGGATTTTCCAGGAATGTTTCAGCGATGAATTTGGCGCGCAGGGGATCCCCCGGCATCAGGACGGTTTTGGCGATCTGCCCTTTTTCGGCACTGTTGTGCGGTGTTGACATAGTTGAGTTCCTCCTTATTTTCCAGATGTATTATAGCATGTTTAACGGCTGGAAGCGATGGATAAGCGGCCGGGATTGTGCAGGAAATTCCGCAGAAAAAGCACAAGCATTGACAACGGGGCACTGGCCGGCTATGATCGGTTCAGAAAGAAGGCCTGTTATGAAAATTTCGATTTTCTTTGATTTTGTCTGTCCATTTTGTTATGTCGGGCTTCATTCGCTATCCCGGGCGATCGAAGGTCTGGATGTTGAATTGGATTTCCACCCTTATGAGCTGCGGCGCTTTCCAACGCTGAAGGTCGATCCGATGCATGATGAAAAACGGCTGAAGCGGTTTGACGAAGTGTTGAAGCCGATGGCGCAGGCATTGGGAGTTGAAATGAATCTGCCCTGGATCAGTCCGCATCCCTACACGACCGATGCGTTTCAAGGGTTTTATTTTGCCAGACAGGCAGGCCGGGAGCTGGATTATGTGCGGCTGACGTTTGACGTTTTCTACCGGCAGCAGAAAGATATCGGCGATCCGGCGGTGCTGCGAATGATCATGGATGAACTGGGACTGGACGGCGCGGCGTTTGCGCAGGCTTTAACGAACGGGACCTTCCTTGCGGAGGTCGATCGGGATTGGGAAGCGAAGCCGGCGTTGAACCTCGAAGGCATCCCGGCCTATCAGATGAACGGCGAAAAGATCCAAGGCTATCACACCCCCAAGGAATGGCGGGCGATCATTCTGGATCAGGCAGAGAAAACCATGGCGGGTCTGGTCTGCACGCCAAAGGGCTGCAATCCGGCATCACAACCGTTAGAATGAGTTTCTACCTTGATCATCCGCTAAACTTTTTTAAGCCGCGGTGATGGGCGGCGATCAAGATTCTGACAGCTTTCACTGTCTGAGCAGGAAAGCTGTTTTTAACAGGATAAAAGCTGACATTTCGCTTTTCAAAAAAGACAAGACTTGTCGTCCGGTAAGTTTTTAGGCATAATAAAAACGAATTCTTTTTCGGTATTCAATTCAAAGATCTGTGCCGGTTCGCTCAAAGGAAAAAAGATTCCCGAAAGAAGCGGCAAAGCCGTCACAGAAGAAAGGAGAATTATGAGAAAAACAACGCGCAGACGTTCTGTCCGCCGATCGAAAAAAACGGCTAAAGTCACGCTGGGTTCGTTACTGGGCGCTTTGATCTTAGCGGGTCTGAGTTATTTCAGCCCCCAATGGCTGCCTGAATCTGATGCTTTAAGAAACAACGCGGCGGCGACGCCCGTTCACACGCAGGTGAATTCGGCGCTGACCGTTCATTTTATCGACGTCGGTCAGGCGGATGCGATTCTGATTCAGTCCGGCGCAGAAGCGATGATCATCGACGCCGGCAACAATGCCGACGCGAAACTGGTCACCGATTATCTGCAGCAGCAGGGAATCACTCATTTAAAATATGCGATCGGCACGCATGCCCATGAAGATCATGTAGGCTCGCTGGACGCCGTCCTGTATTCCTTCGACGTGGAAACGGTCATGCTTCCTCAGCGCACGCTGGATTCGAAAACGTACAAAGACGTCATTCAGGCGATCGAAACGACGCAGACGTCGTTGATCCATCCGCAGCCGGGCGATACCTTCACCTTGGGTGAAGATCAGTTTACGATCTTGGGACCGCTAAGCGAGGAGTATTCCGAAGTCAACAATTCCTCGATTGTCCTGCGTTATGTCCATGGACAAACTTCCATTCTGTTCACCGGCGACATGCAGGCGCAGTCTGAGAAGGATGTGCTGGCCAGCTATGCCAACGTCCAGGCCGATATCCTGAAAGCTCCCCATCATGGTTCAGAGACATCTTCTACTCAAGCATTCTTGGAAGCTGTCAATCCCCGAGATGTGATCCTCTCCGTCGGCTTGAACAACGATTATGGTCTGCCTTCGGAAGATGTGCTGAAACGCTATGAAAAGATGGGATTTTCCATTTACCGCACCGATCAGCTGGGAACGATTCTGATCGAAAGCGACGGCGTCAATTATACGATTCATAACTAATACCCTCTTGCCGTCACCGCAAGGTCAACGGATTTCCCTGTGAATCAGGGATGGCAGAAAAGTGATAAAAAGAAACCAGCTTGAACTCCTGCGCTTCCATGGAAGACGCCGGTTGATCAAACTGGTTTTTCTTATTTTTCAATTTGGCTGTTTCGTCTTGAATAACATTCATCGGGATTTCAGGCTGTTCCTTACTTCAACCCCTTCTTCAGAAACGGATCGAAGATGGCTTCTGCCAGACTTTTCTAAACTAAGGAAGGACCCGTCTAACTGACCGGGGTTCAAAGGTTATTTCGTTCCTTTGGTACCTTTCGTTCCGCCGTTGTTCTTGTTTGCGCTGTAACTGGCCAACAGATTGGTTTCATAGGAGAAAATCATTTTCTCCCGCCGACGCTGGCGGTCAATCGCCTGAGATACCAGCGTATCCATTAATTGAGTAAAGCTGACGCCGACCGGCTGCCACAGATAATAGGCCAGCGAGCCTGGAATTGTATTGATTTCATTGACGTATATCATCCCGTTATCGCCATCCATCATAAAATCAATCCGGCATACGCCGCTGGCGCTCAGCACCTTGAAGGTTTCAATCGCCAGATTCCGGATTTTTTCCGTCGTCGCTTCATCGACCGGCGCCGGCACGATCCGCGCCGCACTGGCCATTCCGCCATCGCCGCTCTTGGTCCCGCACTTAGCTCCGCCTTTGGAACCGCTTTTCGTTGCGCCCTGACCTAAATATTTATCTTTAAAACTCATGATTTCATCCTGCTTGCCGACTTCCTCCAGGACGCTGGCCTGACAATCAAAGCAGCTGCCCAGAACTGAACAGTTGATCTCCCGCAGGTTCTTTACCATCTGTTCGACAACGATCTTGTTATCATATTGCCGTGCGTCTTCGACCCCGGCGATAAATTCTTCGTCATTATGCGCGATCGTGATGCCGACCGAAGAACCCAGGCAAGCTGGCTTCATGACCACCGGATAGCCTAATTCATGCACCTGAGCTAAAACCGCTTCCTGCTTGTGCGCGAATTCATGGCCATACAGCCAGAACCAAGGGCAGACCGGCAACCCGCTGTTCTGCAGAATATGCTTCATCACAACTTTATCCTGACCGACAGCAGCGCCGATCACATCGCAGCCGGCATACGGAATTTTCAGCATTTCCAGATACCCCTGAATCGTTCCATCTTCGCCGTTGGTACCATGCATGATCGGAACGATGACGTCGACCGTGCCGATCGGTTTGGTAAACAGACCTTTTTTAATCGGTTCCACAACGACTTCCTTGCCTTTTTTCACCAGCACAACCGGCGTCGCTTTCTGAATCAGCTCATCGAGATTTTTATAATTTTCAACATCCAGCAGCGCAGGCGACGAATAGAAATCACGCTGCTTTGAAATATATAAGGGAATCACTTCATAACGTTCTTTATCCAGGGCTTCAATACCCTGCAGAGCTGAAATCACGCTGACTTCATGCTCGACAGATTCACCGCCGAAAACAACTCCAACACGAATTTTCATACTTCACTCTCCTAATCTGGCCTCTCCCTACTGTATGCCGGAGATAGCTTGTCATTTCCTTTATTTGCAGGAAATCCTCGTCTATTATAGCAGATTTTCGTCAGGTTGACCTTGTATTTTAAGCTTAATCATTATAATCTATAACTAACCAACCGATAACTGTTGAAGGAAAGGACAGGATTATGATTCCTAAAGATATCTTAAAAAAGATCAAGCCCTGGATGTGGCTGTCGACGTATATTGTTTTACTGCTTTTCGCTCTCGTTCATTTTCAGGATTTAATGGGTGTACTGGGGAAAGTAATGCATCTGTTAACCCCATTATTTTACGCGATCGGCATCGCCTTTGTGCTGAATCAGCCGATGAAGGCTATTGAAAAGGGATTGATCAGACTGATCCAGGCGCTGCCGCGAAGCAAAAAGAACCCACCGCAGAAAGAACCGAAGGTCCGCGGTATTTCGATCTTCCTGACGCTGCTTCTGGCGCTGGCTGTCTTGTTTGTCTTGTCGAGTATTATTTTCCCTCAGCTAATCACGTCGATCGTACAGCTGTTCAATAACTGTGTTGTCTATGCCGGCAATATTGTGGAAAACATCAACAATTTGTTAGCCAGTCTGCATCTGGAAAACATTGAATGGGATCTGGATACGACGAAGCTGCAGGCTGCGCTGGATCAGCTGGGCTTAAGCGCTGATAAAATTTTCCAGACCGCAACCAACTGGGTCGGCGGTACCGGCATGACGGTGATCAACAACATTTCCGCGATCACCGTCGGTGTAAGCAACTGGGTAATGGGCTTCATGTTAAGTCTGTATCTGCTTTCCAGCAAAGAGAAATTCATCCGTCAGCTGAAGAAATTGATCGGCGCCCTGCTTCCCTTATCGGCGGCAAACCGCGTCTTGGCATTGGGACGAAAAACGAACCAGACATTCTCCAGTTTCATTTCAGGGCAGCTGTTAGAAGCGTGTATTCTGGCGATGTTGTATTATGTTTCCATGACTTTGTTCAAGATGCCGTATGCCATGTTAATCAGCACGGTCATCGGCGTTACCAGTATCGTTCCGATGTTCGGAGCGATGTTGGGAATGGCGTTTGGTTGCGTTCTGATCTTCGCGATCAACCCGTGGATGTCCTTGTTTTTCATGGTTTATTTCCAGATCGTGCAGCAGTTTGAAAACAATTTGATTTATCCGCGGGTTGTGGGGAATTCCGTAGGTCTTCCGGGGATCTGGGTCTTGTTATCCATCGTAGTATTCGGTGGTCTGTTAGGGTTGTTCGGAATGTTGATCGCAGTTCCGGCAACGGCAGTTCTCTACACCTTGTTAGGTGAATTCGTCAATGGCCGGATGCGGAAAAAGGGACAGATTTTGGATGAATCCGGATTGCTCAGTATGGATTCAATTTCAAATCCTGAGCGGGAATCTTCATCTTCGAACGAGAATCAATAAGCTTAAGCGCAAGGTCTTCAAAGGTCTTGCGTTTTTTGTCCGCTTGGGTGCGAGCATGAAGTGAACATAAAAACCCAGGGAGGTTCGCACCTGTAAAAATGTGAATGTTAAGGAAAATGTTGCAAGTACACTCAAGAATGTTTATGATAAGAGGAAGATAGGAAACATGCGATCTTAATTCAGTTTCTTATCTGCGGTCATACCGCGCGAGCGGTATGTGGATTGAAATTACAGGTACTGTAACTGATTATAAAACAGCTTCAGTCATACTGCGCGAGCGGTATGTGGATTGAAATTCGATAGGCGTCAGATACCTCGCCGAGTCCCTCTTGTCATACCGCGCGAGCGGTATGTGGATTGAAATAACGATGGGTTGAAATGCCCTGTTCCCGTGTTCGAGTCATACCGCGCGAGCGGTATGTGGATTGAAATTACAGGTACTGTAACTGATTATAAAACAGCTTCAGTCATACTGCGCGAGCGGTATGTGGATTGAAAT
>NZ_CFQZWI010000057.1:0-18565 GCF_986127675.1 Holdemania sp.
CGATCTTAGTTTTGATCAATCCACAGCTGAAACCATGTTTCATCCGTTTCAAAAGGCAGCTGAAGATAGAGCGGGTCTTCCTCATTCAAGGATTGGGTGTAGATCGCGACTGAGGTTTCCGCCTCCGGCCGCTTCGCCACAATCAGCGGCGAGCGGCTCAATTCATCCCCATCCCACACAAACAGATCGGGATCATCCAGCCGCGTGATCAGCGGTTCACCGCCGCACAGCCGAATTAGCTCGTTTTGCGCGGCAATCGAATAGGTCTGAGGCACCGGCGTCTCATCATGATCGTCAATGACAAATCCCAGCGGCAGCGCGTAGGGATTATCCAGCACCTCGAAGGTTTCAGTCTCCGCAATTTTCCGGTAATGATCGGTCTGGACCTGAACGTGAACGGCGCCTTTTTCCCACAGCACATAGCGAATGCCCAGAAATGCGTCGAGCGCCAGCGTCGTGCCGTGATAGGTACTGCCGAACATCCGGTGGCTGACGCCGTAATGTTCCAGGAAATCGCTGACCTTCTTATCGTAGGTTGACGAGTAATGTGAGATGCCCGGGTAGTTATAGCCCAGCCCTTCGTTTTGATTGCGCGCTGACAGATTTTCAATCCGATAGCCCGGCTCAGACGCAAAGCTTGCCAGGGCGGTCCGCACTTCGTTTTGGTAGTCCAGCACCGTCTGGGCCGAGGCATAGCCGTCATAGACGTTATCCCGGTCCAGCGAAATGAATGTGGCAGCGCCCGCGAAAGTCAGCTCGGCGGCGACGGTGACGGCCAGCACTTTCTGAAACCCCAGACACAGCAGCGCCGTGATCCCTGCGATGAACCCGGCGGCGATCAGCTTGGCCGGCAGCGTCATCGTTCCATTCGCGACCAACAGAAGCAAGACAACAAGTGCCCCGCAGGCTAGCGACTTCTTGTCACGCGTGTCCCACGCGTCCGCCGCCGCGGCGATCAGCCAGAACACGATCACAAAGCTGAATCGCGTTGGAAAACCATAGGGCATCGACAGAAAATGCCAGAGCTTATACAACGGCGTGAAGAACACCGATGCCGCAAAGAAAAGCAATATCAGACCATCGACAAGTTTCTTCCGGTTTGACCGCAGCCGCTGGAAAAATGAAGAAAAGACGAGGATCAGACACAACAATCCGGCATAATCAAACGTGATCTCCTGCCCCAGCGTCACGGCCGGTACACCTGGAAACGCGTTGTTCAATCCGGCCAGCCGGGCGAAGCTGAAAAGCGGCAGCGCCTCCGCGGGCTGGGCAAGCCGGTTGTTAATCACAGATAAGAAGCTGGGCATCAGCAGCCAGCCGTTGCAAGCCAGGCCGATAGCCATGCCGAGTATGCCCTTCTTCAAGACTGTCCAAAATGAAACCGCGTGTTGGTCCTCACTGAAATAGCGCGTCAACGCCATCAGACAGGCGAACATCAGACCCATGATCGCCGTGTAGTAATTGGAAAACACGCTGGCCGCTACCGCCAGCGTAAATCCCTTGGCCGATTTCCCCCGCAGGATCTGTTCAACACCGCTCAGCACCATCGGCAGCCAGATTAAACCGTCCAGCCACATTAAACATTGCGAATACGCCAGCGCTGCGCCGCTCAGTGCGTAACCCAGCGCGAACAAGCCATGAACCCGGCGCGGACCAAAACGATCCTCCAGATAGAACATCATTGTCCCGCAGCTCAGGCTCAGCTTCAGAAGGGTCGCCAGACTGACGGAAAGCAGAATGGCCTCGTTGGGCAGCAGGGCCAGAAGCAGCTGCAGCGGACTGGAGCAGTAGTAGGAAAAAATCGGGATGAAACTGCCGCCCATGCCCGCCGCCTGCGCATAAGTCAGGCTGTTCTGCCCGGTGACGACCGTATGCAGATATTTCAAATATTCGACATATTGAATGTTCAGATCATTGATCAAAAGCAAACGGCCGCCAAACGGAACGAAGCCCAGCGCCGCGAAAATGCCGCAGAGCAGAACGGCTGCGCCCAGAAACGCGAAAAACGGCCGGCGGATGGATCTCAGTCGGCGCATTCCGTTACTCCTTAACGAAGGATTTCACCCAGCGGCGGTAAACCGGATGCGAAACCCCCGCCGTCAGAACCAGCTTATCCTTCATCCGCTCACGGCTGCCGGTGTAGCCGAGGCGCGCCATCCCTTCCAGGATCGCGGCCCGGTGAGGCATCAGCTTTTCAACCAGCCGGTACAGAACTTCGGCATGTTCCAGCTTTTCCGCCGGCGTGCCCTTGATCCGGCGCAGCTGATAAAATGAAAATTTATAGGCTTCAAAAATCCGGTAATAAAACAACGCCGGAACCGCAGCGCAGCGCTCCGCCTGATCCAGAATCGTGGAGAACACCTGGGCGTGCGCGTCGATCACCTGCGGCTTCAGATCGGTCATCGTGTTGCCGGCCCGGTCGATCAGATAATATGCCAGCGCTTTGTCGGTATAGACGACTTTCTCAGCGTTTAACAGACTGATGTAAAACAACAGGTTATCGGTATAGCCGATTTTATGCGGAAACTGAATGTTCGCCGCCAGGGATCGCCGGTACAGCTTGGCGTGCGGCGAGGGATCTACAAATAACAGATTCTCAAATTCCGGCGTGCCCTTTACATACCCCTGGCCCGGCTGCAGCGTCGCAAATTTCGTGTTGTAGGCCGGATCGTACTTCTGTTCGTCGCTGTCGGAATAAATGAATTTCTTCGCGCCGATCACCAGATCCGCCTGGTTGGCATCTGCCAAGCCGACCAGGGTTTCCAGCGCGTCGTCCGCTAAGTAATCATCCGGATCGCAGACGAGAAAATATTCCGAATCCAACCGTGCGATCGCCATTTCCAAAACGGAACCATAGCCGCCGTTTTCCTTGCGGATAGCGACGACTTTCTCCGGATACGCCGCAGCGTAGCGGTCGATGATCGGCTGTTCGTTTTTCGGCGATCCATCGTTGACGGCATAGATCACATAGTCGGAATAGGTTTGCCGCAGCAAGGAATCCAGACACTTGGCGACGTATTCCTCAACATTGTAAATCGGCACGATAATCGTAACTTTACTCATGGTCAGTTTCTCCTTTACTTCACGATCCAGCTTTACCGGCGGATCCAATTGCGGGTGCGCAGATAGCCCTTCAGCACTTGCGGGCGCATGTAGATCCAGTCGTTTTTCTGGCGGTTGATCGGGTATTTGCACTCCGGATAATCCGGAAAATTCTTGTGAATGAACGCGAAACACGCGTCGATGTATTCGTTGACCAGCTTCCGGTCTTTGACCGTGCGGGTCTTCTTCAGGTTTTCGATGATGTTAACGCAGGCCAGATACTTCAGTTCTTCATAGTATTGGTCGTAGACGCCTTCTTGCCGGTAGTAATTCATTGTTTCCTCAGCCATCGTCAGGATGTGATAGGCCTTCTGATTAAAGGATTGGGTGATATTGCCCGGGCGGTCGGCGAGGTAGTCGTACAACGGCTCATTGACAAACGCAATCGACCTGGCTTTCAACAGGAGCTTATAGGTTGTCCCCAGATCCTCGTACAGATAACCGAACGGGTAAGTGATGCCGTTGTCCTCAAACAGCGAGCGCCGGTACATCTTGTTCCAGGCGGCGTTAAGGATGCGCGTGATCATTTCCGGATTTTCTTTCAGCGTATAAACGCGGTCGCCGGAATAGCTGTTAGCAATCACTTCCTTGGTCTGCGTTTTCATAAAATATTGATAAACATCGAAAATCACGAGATCCGCGCCGGTTTCATCCAGCTTCGCCGCCGCTTTTTCAAGCGCCTGCGGTTCAAGGAAATCATCGGAATCCACAAACAGGATATACGGCGACGTGGCAAATTTCATGCCATAGTTGCGCGCGTCGGACAATCCGCCATTAGGTTTTTCCAGCACCTGAATCCGCGGATCACGGTTCTTATAGATGTAGAGCAGTTCATTGGAATGATCGGTCGATCCATCGTCGACGCAGAGAATCTCAATCTCCTCAAGCGTCTGATGGATTAAGGAATCCAGACATTTTTCCAGATAATCTTCGACGTTATAAACCGGAACGACAACGCTGACTTTACTCATGGGCGGCTTCTCCTTTGCGATGGTTTAACACTTTATGAATCAGATTCATGTGGAAATCATCTTTCATCAGCGTCAGCAGACCAAAATACACGATGACGCCGGCGGCGATCTGAATGAGGTTGGTCGTAAACCGCGGCCCCATCGCTTCCCCGATGAAATGAACGGGAAGCATCATGACGAGCGAAGCGATGACATACTTCGTCACTTCTTTCAGACGGAAGCCCAGATCCAGCTGACCGCGGATTGACAGCCATTGCGTGAACGTCACCATAAACTCGGCGATGACTGACCCGGTGATCGCACCAAAAGCGCCGAACTTCGGCATCAGTAAGGCATTCAGGCAGAAATTCGTCAGAGCGCCGAGGATCACCGAGCGGGTATATTCCTTCGTCCGGCCGATCGGCAGAAGGTATTGCGTACCAAAGACGTTGCTGAGGGAAATAAACAGGATGATCGGCGTCGTAAAGATGATCAGCGGCGTCACGATCTGATAAGTGTCGTCGAGGAACCAGCCGATAAAATAAGGAATCAGCGAGATGATTCCGGCGATCATCGGAATGGCCAGATACAGCGCCATCCTTAACGTCGTGCGCAAAAACCGCAGCACTTCCTCATCCTGACCCTTGGCATGGATGTTGGCAATCCGCGGCAGCATGACGCTGCCGATCGACGTGATGAAAAACAGGAACATCTTAATGAACCGCTGGGCCTGGTTATAAAAGCTGACGTGACTGACGTCGGCGTATAAGTAGCCTAACATCGAAACATCCAGCATTGTATAAACGCTGGTCGCAATCTGCGGGATGAAAAGCATGAGATTGGGTTTGAAATGCTTGAGCACATCTTTGAAATGAATCGGCGTCCACTTGACATATTGCTTCAGCTGGGTCCACATGATCAGCTGGCCCAGCACGCCGGAGCCGGCGTTGATCACGATGAACAGCGCCAGATCAGAAGGTTTCTTTACGAATGCAAAGATCAGGATAATCCCCAGGATCTTGATGATCATGTTGCGGATCGAAGCTGTTTTGAAATCCTCGACGCCATAGAAAAACCAGGTGATATCCAGGGCGACTGACAACAGCGAAATCGTCTGGATCGTCGCATACAGGCGCACGCTGTCCTGCACGGTAAACAAGTAGAGGAAATAAACGAGCGTAGAGGCGCACATGCTCAAAAACTGCATTGTGAAGATCTCGAAGAACGTCTTTGACATCTTGGTCTGATCATCGCGGACGCGCGCGATCTCCCGGTTGCCGTAGATCGAAACGCCCATGATTCCAAACAGCACAAACCACTGAACATTGCTGCCGGTCCAGTCGCTGATGCCCAGCATCGTCGCGCCCAGCGTCCGGGTCACATACGGCACCGTAATCATCGGCGCCAAAACGACTAACAGTTGATATAAAATATTATAGAAATAGTTTTGCAGTATCTTTTTATCCATAAAATCACCTTTATTTAGTATAGCATGAATAGAAGAAAACTGCGAATTGTTAACGCAGTTTCCCTGTTTCTTGTTTTTTTCCGAGCCTTTGGATGAGGGGATCGATCATGCATCAAGACAGGCCAATGCTGCCTGAGATCTCGTTCAGCGACTCTGTTTCATCGTCTATCCCCGAAAAGATTCGTGCTCAACGCTTTCGTTCAGCGAATTTCCGTCACCCGTTCTTCCTTTGCTAAGAGTGCGAGGTTTCGTTTAATTTGTTGAACATTTGTAAGGCTTTCGCAACGATCGCGTCCATGTTGTAGTATTGATATTCTGCCAAACGGCCTAAGAGATGAAGATTGTCGATCCCGCGGATCAGCTCGCAATACGCCTGATACTGACGGCGGCATTCTTCTTTGGCGATCGGGTAGTACGGGATGTTCCCGGTTTCCCCATCGTGATGGTAAGTCAGCGGGTATTCGACAGCGATGGTCGTCGCTTCCGGCTGCTGATCCGCCTGCATCAGGAGTTTGTATTCCGTGATGCGGGTAAACGCGTTTTGCTGGGCCGGGGTCGGATAGTTGACGGTCGCCGCTTCCTGGTAGGTATGCGGATGGCTCTGAATATCAAATTCCAGCGAACGGTACGGCAGCTCGCCTAACGGATAGTCAAGCAGATCGTCGATCGCACCGGTGAAGATCACCGGCCCCTGGAAGACTTCGCCTTCAAACAGAATCTGCTTGTTTTCCAAATCGACCTTCAGACATGACTTCGCGTCGGTCTTCAGGCGGACTTCGATCTTTTCATTTTTCAGCATGTTTTCAAAGATTCCGGTAAATCCATGCGCCGGCATCATCTGATAGGTATCCTGGAAATAGCGGTCGTCATAGGAAATATGAACGGGAACGCGGCCGGTGACCGCCGGATCGATTTCTACCGGCGTCTGTCCCCATTGTTTCATCGTGTAGTATTTGAAGACATGTTCGTAGATGTATTCCGCCAGCTCGTTAATTTCCGGATTGGCATTGGCGCGCAGCTGCAGGATCGGCACCTTCTTTTCCATCCCATATTCGTTGATCAGCAATGTTTTTAAACGCTCAGCTTTTTCTTTGGGGAACGAGCGTTCAATCGTTGTCAGATTGAATGGAATCGGTGCAACGACGCCGTTAATGTGGCCGAGTACGCGATGCTGATAAGGATACCAGTCTGTAAACTGGGAGAGGTAATCGACGACCTCGCGGGAATGGGTATGGAAGATATGCGGGCCGTATTCGTGACGGCGCACGCCGTTTTCATCGATATAGTCGTACATGTTGCCGCCGACATGGGCGCGTTTTTCCAGGACGAGCACACGTTTGCCCGCAACATGGGCAAAGCGTTCCGCGATGACGCTGCCGGCAAAGCCCGCGCCGATAACAATAACTTCTGGTTTCATTCCGATCTCCTTTTACAGTCTGTCCTTATACATGGTTTTGTAGTAGTTCTGATAGTCGCCCTGCAGGATGTGCTCCCACCAGTCGCGGTGCGTCAGATACCAGTCGATGGTCTGCGGAATCCCGGTCTCAAACGTATATTTAGGCTTCCAGCCGAGTTCCGTTTCAATTTTAGTCGGATCCATCGCATAGCGCAGATCATGACCCGGGCGGTCCTTGACGAAGTGGATCAGTGATTCCGGCTTATTCAAAGCGGCGAGAATCGTCTTCACAACTTCCAGATTGGTCTTTTCATTATGGCCGCCGATGTTGTAGACTTCGCCTACGCGGCCCTTGCGCAGAATCAGATCAATCGCCGTGCAGTGATCGTAGACGTGCAGCCAGTCGCGCACGTTCATTCCATCGCCATACACCGGCAGACTTTCATCGGCCAGCGCGCGGCTGATCATTAAGGGGATCAGCTTTTCAGGAAAATGATAAGGGCCATAGTTGTTAGAGCAGCGGGAAATCGTTACCGGCAGCTTAAATGTGCGGTGATAGGCCTGAACTAACAGATCGGCGCCGGCCTTGGCCGCACTGTAAGGGCTGGAGGTATGGATCGGCGTTTCCTCGGTGAAGAACAGATCCGGACGATCTAACGGCAGATCGCCGTAGACTTCGTCGGTCGAGACCTGATGGTAACGCTGGATGCCGTATTTGCGGCAGGCGTCCATCAAGACCTGAGTGCCGAGAATATTGGTCGTGATGAAGACCTCTGGATCCTCTACAGAACGGTCGACATGAGTTTCCGCGGCAAAGTTAACGACCATGTCGAATTTTTCTTCGGCAAACAAGTGATCGATAAACTCGCGGTCGCGGATATCGCCTTTAACAAATTTAAAATTCGGCTTTTCCATGATCGGCTCCAGGGTTTCCAGATTGCCGGCGTAGGTCAGAAGGTCTAATACGACGATCTGGTCTTCCGGATAGGTATTAACCATGTAGTGAGCGAAATTGCCGCCGATAAAACCAGCTCCGCCTGTGACTAAAAACTTCATTTACGAATTCCCCCTTGTTCTTTTTTTATCCGTTTGATTTCTTTGGCAATGCCTTCCTGAATCGTCGTCTGAATTGTGAAGCCGGTCAGACGTTTCAGTTTTTTAATATTGAGGACAATCTGATCGACAACCGGGACTTCGCTGTTGACATGCCGGATCTCGATCACCTGGCCGGTTTTTTCCTGCACTTCATCCAGGATCTCCGTCAGGCTGGTCGCTGTTTGCGAAGCAACGTTGACGATTTCATTCTGGATTTGATGTTCAAGAAGCAGCTGGATCGCCCGGGCAAAGTCTTCGATATAAATGTAATCGCGGCTGCTGTGCGGAGAAGCCCACATTTCAAAGGCTTCGTGGCTCAGTGCTTTTTCGATCAGGATCGGGATAACGCCTTGTTTCTTATCCGTTGTCTGATGTCCGCCGTAAGGATTAGCGAGACGCAGGATCAGATAAGGCAGACCGGATTGGCGAATCACCTGTTCGCAGCGGGTCTTGCTTCGGGCGTAAAGGGTGATCGGATGCAGCGGCGCGTCTTCGCAGATCGGTTCTGCGGCATTGCCGTAGACCGTGCCCCCCGATGACATAAAGATGAACAGCCGCGCGCCGCGCTGCTTCAGCTGACATAACAGAAATTCGTATTTTTCTTCAACTCCGCGAAGTGTTTTTTCCTCATCCTCACTGCGGGCGTTGTTGGCAAGCAGCGAAATGGTATCGATGACGACAGCGTCTTCAAAATCGACTTGATCGAGATCTTTAGCCGAAAAGGCGTTGATTTCTTTAAAGTTGGAACACAGCGGCGTGTAGGGGCTGGGTAATCCGATGATTTCGGTTTCTGCTTTCTGACTCAGCAGAGAAGCGAGATTGTAGCCTAAATAGCCGCAGCCTAATAGTATGATTTTCATTGCGACTCCTTTATTTGTTGTAGCTGGTGACAAAATTTCCGGAAGCGACCGTTCTTAAGTGCTCACCATAAGGGGATTTCCCATAAGAAGCGGCGGAAGCCAAAAGTTGGTCGGTGTCAATCCAGTGATTGTAGAAAGCGATTTCTTCAGGAACTGAGATCTTGATTCCCTGAACTTCCTCGATGGTTTTGACAAAGTTGCTGGCCTGGGCGAGCGAACTGATCGTCCCGGTATCCAGCCAGGCAAAGCCGCGGCCAAAAACGACGCAGTCAATTTCGCCTTTTTCCAGATAGACTTTGTTCAGGTCGGTAATTTCGTATTCGCCGCGGGCTGAAGGCTTCAGGTTCTTGGCGTATTCAACGACGCGGTTGTCGTAGAAATAGAGGCCGACAACGGCATAATTGGATTTCGGAGTTTCCGGTTTTTCTTCCAGAGAAAGGACTTTTCCGGTTTTATCGAATTCAACGACACCGAATCGTTCAGGATCTGGAACGTATTGTCCGAAGATCGTTGCGCGGCCTTTGTTATTTTTGGCTCTTTCCAGCATCTCGCTGAAGTGGTTGCCATGGAATATATTATCTCCCAAAATCAGGCAGACATCCTCGTCACCGATAAATTCTTCGCCTAGAACGAAAGCTTGCGCCAAACCGTCGGGCGATGGCTGAACTTTATAGGATAGCTGAATTCCAAACTGGCTTCCGTCGCCCAGCAGGCGTTCGAAATTGGGCAGATCCTGGGGTGTGGAGATGATCAGAATATCGCGGATTCCTGCCAGCATCAGCGTCGACAGGGGATAATAGATCATCGGTTTATCATAGACGGGCAGCAGTTGTTTGGATGTGACTTTCGTCAGGGGATACAAACGGGTGCCGCTGCCTCCTGCAAGAATAATTCCTTTCATGGATTTCCTCCCAAACTCTTTAATTCCTCATTATTTTATCATAGTTAAGCATTGAATACCATTCATTCATTGAATTCTGAAAGTAGTTCAGCGAT
Source organism: Holdemania sp. (assembly GCF_986127675.1). NCBI lineage: Bacteria > Bacillati > Bacillota > Erysipelotrichia > Erysipelotrichales > Erysipelotrichaceae > Holdemania > Holdemania sp. Next base: position 9,868 of record NZ_CFQZWI010000057.1, read on the forward strand.
TCACTTTCGGTGACGCATAAAGAAAAGAAGACCGAATACATCAGCCTTCTTTTGATTTAATTACTTAAAGAGTTTTGAGAATAGATTGAAGAATCGGTTCGGGAAGATAAAACCTGTAGGTGGATTTTCCGGGTTTTGAGTCTGTTCCCCACCTTCATTATTTCCGTCTTCAGATCCATCTGAAGTATCCGTTGTTGGGTCGGGAGAAGCTTCACAATCCGTTCTCTTTGGAATCACATCTTGTTTTGTTTGACCACAAGTACAAGTGTAATTAATATAACCGTCCGCATCACAAGTGGCATCCTGCCGTCCAGTTTCCGTCCACGCATGTTCATGTGCTTTACAACTATCTCCCGTTAATTGTGCAATGACTTCGGTTTCTGTGTGTTCAGGATCTTGTGTGCATACTCGATGTTTTTTACCCGGAGCGTCACAAGTTGCCTCTTGATCAATGATCCATTCTCCCCAAGTATGTTCATGAGGCTTATTCGTTGGATCCGTCGTTGGTTTAGTTGTAGAATCAGTGGTTGGCGTTGTTGTCGGGGTTGTTGTTGGAGTTACTGTAGGAGTTACCGTAGGTGTCGTTGTCGGATTTGCAATACATCCTGCACCTCCGGTGTTCAAATCAGAATCATTCTTAGCATAATATCCATTCTCACAGACGCAGGCGTTTTTACCTGAATCATAGTAGGAATTCGCAGGACAATTCTTCGTTGCCCCTTCATGCGTAATAACGCTGACCGTAATTTCCGTTACATTTTCCGTCTTGATACCAGCGCGGACACTTTGGGCGATAACCATATTTTCCGGATAGGAATCAACATAGCCTTCTTCACCTTGATGGACCTTGGTGACATTAACTGTAATCCCTCGAGTAGAAGCCCAAGCCTGTACGTCTGACAATAGTTTTCCGCTGAAGTTAATCACAGTATCTGGAGCCTCATCATGAATAATCGGCTCTGAATACGTTTCATTCGATAACGTCGGTGCTGTGAAGACCCAGTTTGCACTAAACGAAATTGCTTTCGGCGCGTCGATCTTAGAATCCAAGTTAATATTTCTTAAGATTGCATTGCGGTTATCCGTAATCGATCCCTGATATACACGATAAATGTACAGATTCAGCTGCATGCTTTCATTCCATTTCGAAGATCCATAGCCGGTTACACGAGAACCTACCATATTAATAACGTTAGCGTTTTTGACGTAACTGCGATTCATCTTCTTAATCGAATAATTAAATAAGCTGATCAGCTGATCTACAGTAAAGTTCGTAGAAACATTATCTCCGGCCGCATCCAATACTTTTAATGCCTTATTCACGTCAGTCAGTTTCATGGCTTCCGTTAAAATTGCCTGAATGACCTGCTGCTGATTCGCCTGCCGCTGAAAATCACCGTTAGCGTACAGATGACGTTCACGAGCATAGGCCAGCGCCTGTTCACCGTTTAATCGGTTAGTTCCAGCCGGAACCCAGACCGTCATCTTCCCACGAGCATCGGATCTCTGACCTACAAATTCGTACGGATTCGTAATGATGATACCACCTAAAGCATCAACCATCTCAACGACACCTGCAAAGTTACTTTCAAAATAAAAGTCAATATCGATATCCATCAGATCTTCAACAGTGTCAATCGTACACTGACGGCTGCGGACACGGGCGTGCGTGATCTTATCTTCTGATTTCCCTGCATAACAGGCGATCGGCACATAGCTGTCACGAGCGATCGAGGTCAGAGTTACCTGCATGCTAAGCGGATTGAAAGAAGCCAGCATTAAGGCGTCAGAACGTTGTTCATCGGTACCGATGATCAACACTGTAAATGGTTCTTTTGTAATATCTTTATCCGAACCGGATTCCGTTGTTACTGTAATGTTCTTATCAAAAGTCAAAATTGCTTTAGTATTGTCTAAGAACTCACTGTATCCATCATTCACTTCAAACATCGCAACATAGTTGCTTGGCAGGGCTGCCGCGTCAATCTCCCCACCGAACAGTCCCATCAACATACTGTTGTAATCGTCATATTCGTGATAAGTAACATTGATTTTTTTCGCTTCTAATTCTTTCTTAGGAAGAATATAGCCGACTTGTTCTTCCGTATTCGATAAGATACCGAAGGTCTTGCCTTCAAGATCATTAATATCATTGACCGTGAAATTTCCATTTTCACTGTAAACAACAAAGGAAACTTCAACTTTTTCACTGGTTGTCCCCGTGTTGATAATCTTATCAATATTTTTGTTTACCCGGGTCGTAATATAGGTTAACGCACCACCGGATAAAAACGCAATCACCAAGACGCCGATCGTCACATAGAGAATACTCTTTTTCATCGCATAGGCGTTGTAAGCAATTAAGCCGTTTAATACCAGCAGAATTACCAGAATCACAACGTTAATGAGGACGAAGATCGACTTGCTGAAGTTACTGTAACGCGTAATGTTGAGGATGCCTAAGACCATCAAAATATCAGTCAGAATCGCGATGGCAGCCAGAACAAGATTAATGTTGGAAAGTTTACGTTTACTCATTTTATTCTGTTTCGTCATAACCAACCTCCTTAATCATAATGGTCGAAGAACTGCGCGATTTCATAGCGTCCATCGTTGTCTACGACTGTGAAATACCCTGTTTTCTGAAAACTATTAACATCGATTTTTGAACTTGGCTTATAATTCCACGTTGCTTCAACATAATAAGCTTCATATTCTTCTCCAGAATAATGTTCAAATTTTCCTGCATAAACTACATCTGTTAATGTAATATCGGTGACTTCTAATAGATTTTCGCGACCATACTGACTGATGTATAAATCTAAATCTTTATAAAACTCCCAACGGGACTGTTCTTGAAAACTGGTAAACATTGGGCCATAAATATATTGCAGACCCCCGACTTCATAATTACCATCTTTGTTCGTCCAGGTAAAATAATCGGCAATAAAATTACGAACAACCGCGGCTGTTATCTCTTGTGGATCATCGCCTTTTAATGCCTCTGTCAATTTCTTGAACTCATCCTGCTGAAACTGCGTCGGATTATTTCCAATGACATACTTGTCATTCTTCATCGATGAGGTATTCGTCTTTTCAACGACCTCTCCGCTACCCGCGGATTTCTTTAACGAAATCCGGACGATGTTAAAGCCCATAACCGCAACGACGACTAAAGAAGCCGCCAACATCATATAAATAATCTGTTTATTTTTCTTTGCGCGTTTTGCTTTTGCTTTATCCTGCTTACTCACTAACATTCCTCCTTTTATTACTCGTATTTTTTACGGACGATATATTTCGGACGTTTCTTGGTCTCCATGTACGTTTTCGACAGATATTCACCGATAATGCCTAAGCTTAACAGCTGAATTCCTCCCAAAAACAGAATGATGACGACCATTGATGGATAACCCGCAACCGGATCGCCTACGATCAAGGCCTTCCCAAAAACAAAGATCATATAAAGGAAAGCGATGATAGAAACGAAGATTCCAGAAATCGTCGCCATTCGCAGCGGGGCAACAGTAAAGGCAACAATGCCTTCAATCGCGTAAGCGAATAACTTCCAGAACGACCAGCTCGTTTCCCCGGCGACACGCTCCACATTCTCATACTCCAAATAAACCGTTTTATAACCAACCCAGGCAAAGATGCCTTTGGAGAACCGGTGATATTCCTGAAGTGAAAGAACGCTGTCGACAACCTCGCGGGTCATCAGCCGGAAATCCCGCGCGCCGTCAACAATTTCGACTTCAGTAAATTTATTGATCAGTTTATAAAATTGCCGTGCAAAGAAGGAACGGATCTTCGGTTCCCCTTTTCGCGTAACCCGGCGGGTACCTACAATGTCCACATGCTGCTGATTCATTGCTTCAAACATCTTTGGCAAATATTCCGGCGGATCCTGTAAATCAGCATCCATGACTGTAACGTAATTGCCCGTCGCGTTTTCCAATCCCGCTAACAGGCCGCCCTCTTTGCCAAAATTCCGGCTGAAGTCAATGACCTTGACAATACCCGGATGCGCGTCATGGAGCTTCACCAATTCTTCTAAGGTATTATCGCGGGAACCATCGTTGACAAAAATAATTTCATAATCCATGTTCATGGCATCCACTACTTTTGTTGTTTCGCGGTAAAAGATGTTCACCGTTTCCTGTTCGTTATAACAAGGAACTACGATTGAAAGCTTATCCATATCTAACCTCCGCAAATTCACCATTTAATTATAAAGGAGAAATTCAAGAAGTACAAATACTTTCCTAAATTGTCATGATTCCTTAATATTTTAAATTCAGTGATCTTATTTTTTAAATCTGTGAAATAGTTCGGAATAAAGCATAATATTCCAATTGCTAACGGTTTTGAAATAACGATTTTTCATTCCGCCCAGCGACTTCAGATACGGGTTCTTCTTCCACTGCGGGAAGCTTTGATTCAACCGCTCCCACCCCATCTGAATCGTCGTTTTCCGATCCTGCCGATCCGCAATCTTCGTGCTTCTTAAGAAAGAGTTCCCTAAAAAGAACTTAATATGCAGATATTCCAGTTCATCATGATATTCCTGATCCCATCCCTGGACCTTAAAATAATCCGTAATGATTTCAAAAACATGAATCATATCCTTCACTTCATGATTGTTCGTATGCGTAATTGAATTTCCCAATTGGATATAACTGACAAAAGCTTCGTCCACAAAGGCTAATTTTTTTACATGCGGCGCTAAGCAATAAAGAAAACACGCATCCTCATAGCGATAGCCCGTCGGAAACTGCAAGCCGGTTTCCCGGACAAAATCAGTGCGGTAAATTTTATTCCAAAGCGTGGCAAATAAATGAATCATCATTTCTTTACCCGGAGCGTACGGACCTTCCTTTTCCAGCCGCTTCTGTTCGCCATAGACCCAATTAAAATTGGAAACAACGACATCCGCATTCTCTTTCTCTGCCGCCGCGACCATCTTCTCGAACATATCCAGTTCTGTAAAGTCATCGCTGTCCAGAAAGCCAAAATACTCTCCCTGCACCTGCGCTAAGCCAAAATTGCGAGTCTCTGCAATCCCGCCGTTCGGTTTCTTAAATGGACGAATTTGCGGATACCGCGCAGCATAGTCATCAATAATCTGTTGGCTGTTATCTTTTGTTCCATCGTTGATCACGATAATTTCCATATTTTTGAGCGTCTGATTCACTAAGGAATCAAGACACCGGGGCAGATACTTTTCAACGTTATATACCGGTACAATCACACTGAGGATGGGTTTCATTTTCCACCGCCTGCCTTTCTGATCAATCCTTTAATTTTCATTCTGTTTGTTTAACCTATTATACCATCGCCGCAGGTTTACAACAATAGACCTGTTAAAATTTTCATTGAAATAAAAGCCATGGTTTCCCATGGCGATCAATTTTTCTGTTCTTTCGGGCGCATGACGAGATCCAATAAAACACCCATCAGCAAAGCCATAAACGAAGACGTCAGAAACTGATCGATCGTATGTCCGCTGATATAAGAAGACACTAACCCGCAGCCCAGTGCCATTGCGTAGACTAAAACATCCAGCCGGAGCATCTTTTTCCAACGAAGCAGTACGATAATGGCGCCCAAGCAGGTCACCAGCAGCCATGGCAAAACCGTCAGCGCGGCGCCGGCATAGCCCATCGTATAAATCTGCTGGGCAAAATCCCGTTCCAGCAAAATTGAGCCGTTATTGAAGGTTGAATACCCCATGCCTAAAAACTTTTCGGAGTTAGAAAGTTCCCCCCATTTGTAGCTCATGAAAATCTTTTCGATCTGCCGGCCGTTCACCCGCTGTTCCAGCGGCAGTTCCAGGACGTCAACCCAGAACTTCGGATCCGCTGTGTAATAGTACCACTCCATATAATACTGAGTCGGCACGCTGGCCATCAGATTTGCGCGGATTCCATAAGCTTCAAACATAAAACGATAATAATCGCTTGTTTTTAATTCCGTCGTATTCTCCAGCGAAGTTCCCAGCTCTCTGCGCAGATAATCATCCTGCAATAAGATCGCGGTGTTCGCTGAGTCGATATTCTGATTCACAACCGCCGGTGAAAATGGCAGGATACAGCCGCTGATCGCTGCGGCAGCAGCGCAGAAGAACAAGACCGTTTTTTCCAGCCGGTATTCCTTCATGATCAAAGTCGTAAAAAGATACAGAACAAGGAATCCGATCGGGATCAGCACCGTGCCAAACGTGGCGACCCGCGTCGAAAGAATGATCATCGACAAACTATGAATTCCGATCAATGCGCCTAATGCAATCCGCTCTTTCTTCGAAGTGCTGCGCTGGAAAAATAGATACAATAACGGCAGCAGCATAAACATTAAAATACCGACCGTATTTCCTTCTTCAAAGAAAAACTTGGAAGCCAGCTGTCGAGGATGAATCTTCGTCGGATCCGCATAGATTCCTAAAAACCAGCTCAGAAACGGAGCCGCAGTCATTCCAGCATACGTCGATTCGCCAAACACAAACAAATCGCCGATAAAGATCGGCAGCGCGGTCAGGCACGATAAAGCGACGGTGACCCCCTTTACTATTTTTTCCGTTAATCGAAGATGAACGACTGCATAGATCATTCCGTACGGAATGACCAGCGTCAGAAAATAGGTGATTTCCTTAGATAACTGGAAGAAGAAATTCGGCGTCAGATATAAGCTTTTGTAGATCTGAGTACCCTGCCGGATATGCAGCAGAAAATAAACTGCCAGCGCCAAACCGTACAGGCCGCCAAATAACAACGTTTTCTTTTTATTTTTATCAGCCAGAAAAAACGTCCATAACACGGCCAGCGGAATGATTAAAAAGCGGATAATCGTCGACGGCCGGGGAATTCCAAACTGATCAAGAAACGGATAGATTAAGTAATCCAGATCGATCAAAGGCTGGATGATAAACAAAAGGAGAACAAAGCCTTTCATCGCCTTATGCGAATGAAAAACCGATTTTATTTTCGTCATTGTTTACCCTCCCTTTCTGAATCATCATGAAGACCAAAAACCCGATCCAACAGAATCGCCGCGATCAGCGCCATAAACATCGTCGTGACAAACTGATCTAATGTATGACCGCTGAGATACGCTGCTCCCAAGCCGCAGCACAGGGATGTAGCCAGAACCATGATCTCCAGGTTCATGCACTTCTTCCATCGCAGCAGAACAAACACAGCGCCGACAACGGTCAGAATCAGCCAAGGTCCTGCCAGCAGGAGATCGCCCAGGTAGCCGAGCGTATATTTTTGCTGAATAAAGTCCTGCTCGAGCAGAATGGAGCCATTCATAAATGGTGTATATCCCATACCGAATAATTTCATCTTGGAATCCGCCATTCCCCATTTCACATTCATGAAATAAGTTTGGAACTGGCGGCCCGTTAAGCGTTCTTCCAACGGCACAGTAAACAATAAATCACTCCAGAAGACTGGATCGGCCTTGTAGCTATACCAATCCATGTAATACATCTTGGGAATACTGGATATCAGATTATCCTCAATTCCGGACTTCTCAAAAGCCTTTAAACAGAATTCCTCATAGGCTTTCGAGCCTGGCGTCAGCTTTAAACGGCCTTCATAGGCTAAAATTCCTTTTTGCAGCAAATCATCGTCGCCGCGCACCGCGTTGTCGCTTTGAGCATCACGCTTTTGATTTTGAATGGCCGGCGTATAGGGCAGAATCATCACGCTGACTAACGACATGGCAGCGCAAAAAATCAGCACTATCCCTTTTATTTTCTGATGCCGAAGCAGCAGACCATCAAAGAGGTAAAGTCCGACAAAGGCGATCGGGATTAAAAACGCGCCCAGCGACGCTACCCGCGTCGACAAAATCAACATGGACAAGCTCTGGACGATGATCAGCATTGCCCAGGAAATTTTTCCCTTGCTTTCCTCGCTCCGGGAAAAGAAATAATACAATAACGGCAGCAGCATGAACAAGAGAATCCCAATTGTATTTCCTTCGTCAAAGAAAAATTTACACGCTAACCGCCGTGGTTCCACCGTTTCATATATCCCGGTAAACCAACTGAAGAAACTAGCCGCAGTATTGCCCAGATAGGTCGACTGTCCAAAGACAAACAAGTCGCTGATCAAAATGGGAAATGAGATCGTCGCTGATAAAATCGCCGTGATCTGCTTTAATAATTTCTCATTGACCTGCAGCGTCGTAAAGGCGGCGATCAGCCCAAAGGGAATGATCAACGTTAAACAATAGACCAGCTCGCCGAACAAGGAGAACTGGAAATTGGTAGTCAGACGCAGCAACGCCGCGGCATTTCTCGTCACCTGGACATGAATCAGAAAATAAACCGCGAAGACCGCGATATACAATCCGCCCAGAATCAACGTTTTCCGACGATTTTTACCCTTGTTGTAAAAACATCCGACGATTAAAACGGGAATTAGCAAATACCGGACGATCGTCGAAGGACGCGGCAAGCCAAACTGATTTAAAAAGGGATAAATCAAATAGTCCAGATCTATCATCGGCTGAAACGCCAGAATTAAAAGTAAAATTCCAATCGCTGTCCCCTGCGTAAACCAGGGACGCAGAAACTCTTTGATTTTTCGCATCAGTCAGCCTCCTTTGTGCGGTTCGGTTCTGTGACATTGTACCGGTTTTCGTTCCGGTTGTCTAATTTTTTAACGATTGAGTTTAGATCGGAAGAGCACAC
>NZ_CFQZWI010000058.1:0-18260 GCF_986127675.1 Holdemania sp.
CGGTGCATGTCAGGATGCCGTTGTCGATCGCTTCAATAATGCCGTAGGTTACGCCTTTGGTAAAACCGTAATCGTCGCCCTGAACTAATAATTTCATCGTTTTCTTCCTCCTAAATTAAATCAGCATAGCTGATCAGTTCAACCTTGTGTTCTTCGATCCATTGCTTCAACACCGGCGAAAGAATCATTTCCAGATCCCGGCAGCGCTCGATTGACAGCGAGGTCTGGCTGAACAGCGCAGCATCAACATAGCCCGGATGACCGCCCGCAAACACATATTCATGCTTCAGATAGTCATCGGCGTGCTCCATAAAATACTGCAGCGGATTGCGGTTAACCTGAGCGGCCGGATCAAAGATTTTCTTCGTCGTCGCTTCGTTTCCGCCGATATCCACGGCCCAGGCAAAATGAAACTGTTCGAGAATATCGTTGGTATACGGAAGCGCTTCTTCCCTGGCCAGCTGCCGGATCGCCGACGTCAAATTTTCATGATTGATCGAATGGCCGTTGAGATAGCCTGGCTTTTTCCCAACCAACTTTACATAGCGATCAAACTGCGCGCGGATTTCCAAATAACATTCTTCAAACGGAAACATCGCGCGCCGTCCCGCTTCACTTTGCCAGCGGGGATCCCGAACCGTTATGCTGGAGCGGATGAAGTTTCCGGCAGCGTCGACAAAATGCGGGATTTGGCGCGGATCCGCACAGCACGGACCAGTCACCAGATTGAAGTCGATGCCCCAGCAGAAATCCGGCCGGGCACGCATCTGCGCGGCTGCCCATTCCGCATCCGGCATATTGGCAAATAAGCCGCTGCAGGTTAATACGCCGTGGTCGATGCCCTCCAGCATCCCCAACGTCACGCCTTTGGTGAAACCATAATCGTCGCCTTGAACAAGTAATTTCATAAGGCTAGGCCTCCTTTTCTTCTATTGTAAATCCAAGTCATTTAAAATCCGAGCTGAACTGCAAACAATTTTCTGTTTTTCACAGTTATAGCGGCGTTAAAGAAAACAACAGAGCGGCTGGGAAAATCGCGAATTGTCCATTCCTTTTTCCGCGGCGCGCTCCGTTATGCCAACTTAAAAGATATGAATTAAAGCGCCGACTAAACCGATGACCATCGTCAATAAAATCAGGTTGATCGGTTTCCAGCCTTTTTTGATCAGCGCGACATAGCCGAATAACAGCGCGATGCTCATAAAGCCCGGGAAAATCGCATCGAGCACCGGCGCGACTTCCAACGTTGCCGGGCCGATATGCAGGATCAGGTTCAGCGGAACATACACCATCTGTGCCGTCATCGCACCGACCATCATAATCCCTAAAATTGAAGCCGCCTTGGTAAAGCTGGCCATTAAGCCGGTGCTGAACATCATGTCGATAAACGCCGTACCATAGGTGTAGCCCAGCCGGCAGAACCACATTTTAACTATCGACTGCGGCACGCCGTAAATCAGGATAAACATTACCATGCCCAGAATATTCCCCTGCTGAGCCAAGCCGATGCCGATACCGGCGGCGATGATGCGCAGGCAGTTGAAGAACAAGTTGTCAAACATCCCCGCGGTCGGTCCCATCAGCGCGGACTTGACGCTGGAGATCGTTTCTCCGTCGACCGAGCCTTTTTCCTTCTTTTCCTTTTCCATCGCCCAGGCCAGGCCGACGATGAAGGAGAACGGGACGGCGTGGGTGTTAAAGAACTGTTGATGACGGGTATAGGCTTCCTTTTTCCCTTCCGGATCATCTTTATAAATTTCTTCGATCGCCGGAATTAACGAGAATGTAAAACCATTGCCTTCCATATTGACCATCGTAGCGGCCAAGAAGCACGTATGTGAGCGGATCTCCACCTTGCGGAGCAGCTTTTTTTCATCAGCGCTGATCATCATGTTTTTCATCAGAAAAATTCCTCCTCCTCTTTGCTTTCCGGTTTTCCTTTATTTTCAATAATTTTCTTTTCCAGCAGGAAAATCGTAATCGCCACAGCGGCGCCGATTACGGCGACAGCCACGGTATCCAGATTGACGTATTTGACTAAAACAAAGCCGACGAAAAACCAGATGACCGTCTCTTTATTCATGATCTGCGACGTCAGGATCGCAAAGCCAACCGCCAGCGCCATCGAGCTGACCGCGCCCAAGCCGGTCATGACCCATGCCGGCAGCGAAGCAATCGCCAGCTGCAGCGCATCGACGCCGAAGTAAATGCAGCCGAACAGAATGACCGTGTTGATCAATGGCGAAATAAACGTAAAGACCCAGACTGCGATTTCATACTGCTTGATTTTATTATCCTGCAGCAGTTTTGTAAAAAAGCCCTGAATCGGTGAGAACAACCCGTACGGAAGCATCGTGACAGACGCTAAGACCGTACCGATCGGCATCGCGATCGCCACGGCTGATTCGATATCGGCGCCGGTCAGAATGACGAACGCCGTAGCGACATAGCTGGTCGTCGTCGCGTCGGCCGGAATCGAACCGCCGATTGCCGAAATGCCCATGAACAACGATTCCAGCGAAGCGCCAAGAATACAGCCGGTCGTCACATCGCCTAAAAGAATGCCGACCAGCGGACAGACGACGATTGGCCGCGTCAGAGCCTGCCAGCCCAGCGCCGCAGTATCTAAAATTCCTAAAAGCCAGTAAAGAAGGCTGAGTTTTAATGCAGCGATTAACATTATAATTGATTCCCCTTTTCTATTTTTTCAAAATTGACGAAACCTTGATCGCGGAAACGTCCGGCGTTACCTGCAGAACGAAATCCTCGACTTTCTCGTTGACTTTCGCAAGAATCGCTTTTTCATCTTCCGATAACGCGACAAACTGAGAGACCATTTCCCGCTGCTTGCCATCGCTGGCTTCCAGCAAACCCCAGTTTCCGATATTCACGCGATGAATCCCCTCGACCTGTTCCACGACGGTAAGCAGATCCTGAGGATTGGCGACAATCAACAGGATATCGTGAGCGGACGCCTTCGGATTGTGCAGCAGCTCGACCGCGTCCTTAACCGTTTTCACGGCGACTTTGATATTGCCCGGCGCGGCCATCAACAGCGATTTGGCGATAATCGGATTGGAACCGGCCTGATCGTTGGCGACGATAATCCGGTCAACAGGAACCACCCGCGACCATTTCGTCACAATCTGTCCATGAATCATCCGATCATCCAGACGGCATAATTTAATCATTGTTCTTCCTCTTTTCTTTCAAAAAAATTCTCCTTCATCCCCAGCCGGAACTCCCTCGTCTTGGTCATAGAGCACGACGCGCTGCATCTGCCGGGATTGTTCCGTTAATGCCCGCAAAGAGTTCAGCGTCACGTCTTCCTGCATGCACAGCTCCAGCACCAGCGCCAGATTTACGCCCGCGATCAAAAACGTATGCGGCCGGTCTAAGTATAAATACATCTTTTGATTGACGCTGCCGCCGTATAAATCGGAAAGCATGACGACGGTTTCTCCCTCCGGCACTAAAGCAAAATACGCCTTGAGCTCCTCGTCGATATTCCGGCCGTCCACATAGGCGTCCAATACCGTCAGCGAAGTCTGGGGCCCCGCCAGAATTTCAATAGCTGTGGCCATCCCGCTGGCCAGATGTCCGTGCGATCCCAATAATAACCGCAATGAATCCACTCCTCTCACTCGAAAATGTAAGCGCTTAACGTTTCCTGAATTCATTCTACTTTTCCATTACTCCGGATGCCATCCGTTCTTTTTCACATAGTTAATGGAAATTTCAGTTTTTCCATTATAAATACTGGAAAAAATTAACACGGAAAAGGTTACAGCATGTTCGCTATAATGGATAAGAATACAAGTGCGGATCCATTTCAATGATCAGGGTTAACCTGCGCTTGAGGTGAAAGGGCGGAATTATGAATAATCGTCAGTTAAGAATACTTTATTATTTTTTCAGCAATGCCGCGCCCTGTAAATCCGGCGACATCGCCCGGGAATTGAAATTAAGCTCGCGCACGATCCGCGACACCATCAAAGAAATGCAGCCGGCCTGTCAGGAAAACGGTTTTTCCATTCATTCGCGCAGAAACTACGGATTCGAGATTCAGATCGAGGATGAACAACTCTATCAAGCGTTCGCCGATCAGATCAACGTTACCTGCACGGTGCTCAACCAGATTAAATACAACGAAAATGAAAGCTTTCTCTTTATCGCGCGAAAGCTGGCGTCGATCGACGATTGGATTAAAATCGACGATCTGGCGGAAGAACTCAATTTTTCCCGCAGCGCTTTAAGCCCGGTTATCTCAGATATCACAACGTATTTCCGAAATCATCAGCTGACGATCCTGCATAAAAAAGGCAAAGGCATCAAGCTGACTGGATCGGAAATCAACTACCGTATGGCAATCATCCAGCTGATCGGGCCACTGCATCACCAGACCCTAATTCAAAAAGATGAAACGGCGTATAACCAATTCGTCTATTGCGATCGGGATTTATTTTTAGCGATCCGCCGGGAATTCAAAATTTTTATTTCCGGCAGCGGAATCCACTTTACCGACGCAATGTTTATCTGGCTGTCATTTTATCTGATTGTACTCATGAATCGGCGCAAGCATGGTTATTCGATTGAGGCCAGTCCGGCCTTTGATTTTTTGAATCAAACGGCGTTTTTCCAGCCGGCTGCCGCGCTTTTTGAGCATCTCAGTCAAAGCTTTCCCAGCGATTTCAATGTGGATATCAACGAAGTTTATCAGTTTGCGGCATTGATGATGAGCAGAGCGGATATCAGCGACGCCCGCCGTTTTTTACGCTCAGTCGAAGCTTCGCCAATCGCTGAAACTTTTAGACAGATCAGCGAAGATTGCCACCGCTTTTTAATTCGTCAATTTAATCTGCGGCTGACAGACAATCCAACTTTCTGCAATGAATTTCAACTCCATTTAGCGCAGATCATGATTAAACATTATTTCCATTTTGAAACAAAAATTACCTTCGGCGGCGTCATCACCAATAAATTTTCCCTCGTTTCCCCTTTAGTCACTTATCTTGGTTTTGAAGTTGCTTCACATCTGGAAAGTAAATGGCGCTTATCGCTATCCGGTGACGATTATTTTCGATTTATTAACTTCTTCATGACCTTACTGGCGTCGATTCCGGTTCCCATTCGAAAGAAACGCCTTCTGATCACCTCTGGCGCGGGGTTATCCTATTCCAGGTTTATCGGAAAACTGATCACAAATGAATTCGGTGCGTATATTGAAACTATCCGAGTATGCGAGTTTTATGAAATCCGGCATCTGAACTCTGCTGACTATGATATGATCATTACGAACTTTGATTTCAGTACCCTGCCGCAGTTTTATTCCTATGATCTGCCCTATTATCGGGTTAATTTTGAAGAAAGAGACGCCGAAACCCAGCTGAATTTAACTCAGGCATTTTCCGATATTTTTTTGATTGATGATTATTTCATCCGGGATGAAACCATTGCCTTCTATGAAACCATTCAATTTTCCAGTCTCTTGCAGATTTATCAGTTCATCGTTTATAAAAATTGCCGCACACCTAAAAAATTTCAGCGATTGATCGACGAATTTCAAAAAATAGAGACCACGATCGATTTCAAGATTGTCAACGGTACGTTGTTATTAATGGGAAATAAGAAAGATTATGGCCGAGAAGGCATCGACGTCTTTCTTTCCGACGGCAAACTCAGCCACAAAGGGAATAAAATTTCTGCCGTCATTTTCTGCACACTGGATTTTTCATCCTTGCTGAAGCTTCGGATTGCCGAGATCTATTTGATGCAGCTGCTGAGCCATTGCGACATTGGGACGCTGAAAAAAGAAAAGAATGCCTATCTGAAAAAGTTGACCTGCGAGATCTTGATTCGATTCCGGTCGATTTAAGGAAATGCCTCCTTGGATTGTGACTAAACCGGGAATATTCCATCTTTTCCAAAAGAAAACCGAGGAATTTCTCCCTCGGCAGTTTCCTTTATTTCTCTGTCTTCCGATTCATTCTATCCCATTCTTCCAGCACAAAACCGTCTTCCCGGGTTTGCTTGCGGCAATCCCATTCCTGCGGATCCCACGTTGGAAAGAACGTATCACAGTTATAGCAGCCAGCCATCCGGCTTAACCGCAAATGAGCGGCATAGGGCAGCCACAAAGCGTAGATTTCCCCCCCCCCGCCGATCACCAGCTCGTCATATTCCGGGTGTGCCTCCATCCAGGCCAGCGCTTCTTTAACCGAACGAACGATGGGAAAGTCCGGATCCTCCATTACTCGGCTTTGGATGATCAGCTGCCGTCCCGCAAGCTTGCGGCGCAGCGGCTCGGCCGTCTTCCGGCCCATCAGCAGCGGTTTTCCCATCGTATACGCCTGAAACTGCCGCAGATCCGCCGGGCAATGCCACGGCATTCGGCCAGCTTTACCCAAGCCGCCAGCTTCATCCAGTGCGGCGATCATCGTGATTTTCATGCCCGTTCCTCCCTTTTCTTGAATGCCTGTTCCACTCTGTACGCATTAGCATGCCTCATAAAGAAAGCCAGGTTCATTGACAGGCCTGGCTTTGTTATTCCATTAATTTGCGACGATGTTGACGACCTTACCCTTGATCACAATGATCTTGCGGATCGTCTTCCCTTCGATAAACGGCTGAACGTTCTCGACCGCTAACGCCTTTTCTTTCAGCTCGTCTTCCCCGGCGTCCACCGACGTCATGAACTTGCCGCGCAGCTTGCCGTTGACCTGAACGACGACTTCCGTTTCATTTTTCACCAACTTCGCTTCGTCATAGGTCGGCCAGCTTTCATAAGCGATCGTTTCCGCGCCGGTTAAGTGCTGGTACATTTCCTCGCCGATGTGCGGCACAAACGGGCTCAGCAGCTTGATGAAGCCTAAAAGCATTTCGCGGTTGATCTTGTCGGCGCGGTAGCATTCGTTGATAAAAATCATCATCTGCGAAATCGCCGTATTGAAGTTCAGCGTTTCAATGTCCTCTGTGACCTTTTTCACGGTAAAGTGGTAGGCGTAGTCCAGCTGCGGCGTCGGTTCATCCGTGACTTTCTCCGACTGTTCCATGACTAAACGCCAGACGCGTTCCAGCCATTTGCGCGAAGCGTCGACGCCCTTTTCGCTCCATGGCTTACTGGCCTCTAACGGTCCCATAAACATTTCGTACAGCCGCAGCGTATCCGCACCGTACTTCTCGACGATGACATTCGGATCGACGACATATTCCGGGAATCTTTTACCCATTTTAATGCCGTTGGAGCCGAGAATCATGCCCTGATGGACAAGCTTGTGGAACGGCTCCTTGACCGGGACCACGCCCTTATCATACAGGAAATTATTCCACATCCGGCTGTAAAGCAGATGCCCGACCGCATGCTCCGGTCCGCCGATATACAGATCGACCGGCATCCAGTGTTTTAACAGCTCGGGATCAGCCAGTTCCTTCTCATTGTGCGGATCAATATAACGCAGGAAATACCAGCTGCTGCCGGCGCTGCCCGGCATCGTGCTCGTTTCGCGGCGGCCCTTGACGCCGTTTATTTCCACATTCACCCAATCCGGTGCTTTCTCCAGCGGCGAAGCGCCGGTTTTTGACGGGCTGTAATCGTTGAGGTCCGGCAGTAACAGCGGCAGCTGATCATCGCTTAACGCGACGGTATCGCCGTTGTCCAAATGGACGATCGGAATCGGCTCGCCCCAGTATCGCTGACGGGCGAAAATCCATTCGCGCAGCCGGTAATTGACTTTTTTCTGGCCGCAGTGATGCTCGCTCAGCCACTGGATCATCGTATCAATCGCATCCTGCTTGTTCATGCCGTTTAAGAATTCCGAGTTGATATGCACGCCGTCCTGAGTCCAGGCTTCCTCGGCGACGTTGCCGCCTTCCAGGACTGGAATGATTTCCAAACCAAACTTCTTGGCGAAGGCATAGTCGCGGTCGTCGTGAGCCGGTACCGCCATGATCGCCCCCGTGCCGTAGGTAGCCAGAACGTAATCGGAAATCCAGATTGGGATCTGCTTGCCGTTGACCGGATTGATCGCGTACGCGCCGGTGAAGACGCCGGTCTTCTCCTTGTTTAATTCCGTACGTTCCAGATCCGATTTTGTCGCACACTGCCGCTTGTACTCCTCGACCGCCGCTTTCTGCGACGGCGTCGTGATCTGATCAACCAGCGCATGCTCCGGCGCTAAAACGCAGTAGGTCGCGCCGAACAGCGTGTCGCAGCGGGTTGTGAAAACCGTGAATTGCTCCGCATGTCCAGCAACCTGGAAATCCACCAGCGCGCCGATTGATTTGCCGATCCAGTTGCGCTGCATTTCCTTTGTGGATTCCGGCCAGTCCACCTCGTCCAGCCCTTCCAAAAGCCGCTCGGCATACTGCACGATGTCGATGACCCATTGGCGCATGTTCTTGCGCACAACCGGATAACCGCCGCGCTCGCTCTTGCCGTCGATGACCTCGTCGTTGGCCAGAACCGTGCCCAATTCCTCACACCAGTTAACCGGCATCTCAACGCATTTTGCCAGGCCGCTTTCAAACAGCTGCTTGAAAATCCACTGCGTCCATTTGTAGAACGAAGGATCGCACGTCGATACCTCGCGGTCCCAGTCATAGCTGAAACCTAACATTTTCAGCTGACGCTTAAATGTTTCGATATTTTTCAGTGTGAAGCCGTTGGGATTGTTGCCGGTCTGGATCGCATACTGCTCCGCTGGCAAACCGAAGCTGTCAAAGCCCATTGGATGAAGCACGTTGTAGCCCTGCATGCGCTTCATGCGGCTGACGATGTCGGTCGCCGTGTAGCCCTCCGGATGGCCGGCATGCAGACCGACCCCGGATGGGTACGGGAACATATCCAACGCGTAAAACTTCGGCTTGGAAAAGTCCCAGGCATCGGTTGCGAACGTCTTGTTCTCCTCCCATACCTTCTGCCATTTTGTCTCAATACTCTTGTGATCGTAGCTCATAAAATTCATCCTTTCTCAAACAAATAAAAAACGCCCTTCATCTAAGGACGTCAGCGCGCGGTACCACCTTAGTTCACAGAAAGATCCCTTCTGTGCCCCTCTTTTTCCTTTAACGCAGGAAGTCACGGAATCCTTTTTTTCAGATTCAGCTCCAAGGTCAGTTCGTTCAGGTCTGCCGCCGGTTTGCACCTGCCACCGGCTCTCTGATCGGTCAGACGGTAGAATTACTATTCCTTTTCATCGCTTATTCAAGAATAACAAAATCCCCGTTTTAAGTCAATCAAATCTTGCCTGAAAAACAAGGGTTTTCATCGTTGTTTCTTTTTTATGAAACGTTTTCCTGAGCCCTCTTTTTTCTGCCTGTGATCCCGCTAAAAAAATGCCGGAAAGGCTTTTCAATTCTTGTCAAAACGGCTACAATAAGAAAATGAATAAGGGAATAAGCATACGCTTAGACAAAAACCAAGATTTGTAGTTGAAGTTCCTCGCCAATATGATATGATATTTATATGATCTAGTTTTGATAACTAGATTAAAAAGGAGCTGATAGTATGTTTCGTTGGTTTAAGAATGTTCAGGATCCGATCAGCAGCTACACCCATTTTCTCGGCGCCTGCTTCGGCGTGATCGCCACGTTGGTGTTTATCGCCGCCGGAGTTGCGAACCAACGTCCGCTTAAAACGATTCTGGCCTGCTGCGTGTTCAGCGCTTCGATGATCGCGTTGTACAGCGCATCCAGCTATTATCACACACTGAGCTGGGATCATCCGCATCACACGTTGTTCCGCAAGCTGGACCATTCGATGATCTATGTGCTGATCGCCGGCACGTACACCCCGCTGTGTCTGACCTATCTGCCGGGGCGGGAAGGAATTACGTTTGCGGTTGTGATCTGGACGATCGCACTGGCCGGCATCATCGCGAAGATCTGCTGGCTGAGTGCGCCGCGGATTCTGTATACGCTGCTGTATCTGGCGATGGGCTGGGCCGTACTGTTTGACTGGAGCGGTTTCTCGCAGATGCCTTCCGGCTGCCTGATGCTGATCGCGCTGGGCGGAATCGCGTACACGATCGGCGCCGTGATCTATATGATCAAAAAGCCGGATCTGTCGAAGCAATGGGGATTTCACGAACTGTTCCATCTGTTCATTCTGCTGGGATCGTTCTTTCACTTCATCGCAGTGCTGAGCTACATTCTGCTTTAGCGCATCCCGTTCCCTAATCCATTTAAAAGTAAAGAAAGAGAGTTCAACTATGATTCGATTAATTTCTGATTCCTCCACGCTTTATTCCATTGAAGAAGGCAAGGCGCTGCCCTGCGACATCACGCCGCTGTGTGTTACGATCAACGGCAAGACTTACCGCGAATTTGAAGAAATCGACGCCGAGACGTTTCTGGGCTTGATCAAAGCCGGCTACATTCCTTCCTCGTCGCAGCCTTCGATGGGCGAGCTGATCGAGCTGTTTGAAAAATATCCGGATGATGAAATTCTCGTCATTTCCATGGCGGATGGCTTGTCAGGAACGTATCAGACGGCGGAAGCGGCGCGGCAGCACACGGAGCATCCGGAACGGATTCACGTAGTCAATTCCCAAACGCTGTGCGGACCGCATCGGTATCTGGTGGACCTGGCGGCGCGGCTGATTCGCGACGGGCGGCAGATCGAAGATATTCTGGAAACACTTCAGAATAAAATTGCGACGAGCCTGTCGTTCTTACTGCCGCAGGATTTCAGCTATCTCAAGCGCGGCGGCCGGTGCACGCCGATGGCGGCGGCAATGGGCGGCCTGTTGAAATTACAGCCGATCATGATTCAGGCCGAAGAAGGCCGGCGGCTGGAAAAGTTCGGCGTCGGCCGCAGCTTTGACGCCGCGGTCAAATCGGTCTTAGGCAAGCTGGATGAACACGTCCGCAACGCCCGCGTTCAGATCAGCGTATCCCATGCGTTCAGTAAGGAACAGGCTGAAAAGGTTCTGACCAGAGTTAAGGAGCGGTTTCCGGAAGCTGAATGCGTTCTCTACGATCTGTCCTGCGCGTTTATTACTCAGGGCGGACCGCGGTGCATTGCGATCCAGTCAATCGAATTGTAATCGGAACTGATTTTATCAACGGACGGCGCGCAGAAAATGCGCCGTTTTTTACTTTATTTTCGAATTCTTTGCCCCTGCCCGATCCTGCTTGTTTGCCAGTTGATCAAAGTGATTATGATCTTTGCATGTTGAGAAAACTGTGCGCGAATTCTTTTCACCGGACAGTTTAAAGTCAGCTCAGTTGATTCCCTTGCATATTTAATGAGGAAAAACCCCACTTTCATTTCAATCTGCCTGTCGCCCAGACCCGTCAAAACATAGCCTGCTCTCTTTTGAATTCTTTCAAATCGTCGAAAACAGGACAAAAGATTGCGCTTTCAAACCAGTCGTTTTATAATTAATTTTGAAATGAGGGATATCACGTGAAAATTGGTTACAATCAAGTCTGCATCAATCCTACCTTCAGCTGTCTGCCGGTCGGATTTTTGACGCAGGCCGAGCCGCTGAATAAAATTCGCGGTGATTTATATGCCCGCTGTCTGCGGATGGTAGACGATGGTCGGGAAGTGATCTTGATCACATTTGATTCGCTGGGAATTTCGCAGGACGTTCAGGAGCGGATGGAGGAATCGCTGCGCCAGGCCGTCGGCGAAGACGCGCTGATCATTTTCAGCTGTTCCCATACGCATTATGCCCCTTCTTTATGCAACGCACTGGGTTTTATTGAAGAAAATACCCCTTATCTTGAGAGTCTGGATATCAAGCTGCTCAACCTGGTCAGAAACTGCCGGATGAGCGAAGACGCGCAGCTGACGGTTTCCTATCAGGTGCGCAATTTCACCGGTGTCGGCCGCTGCCGGCTGTCCCAAGGCAGCGATCAATTTGTTCTGGCCGGAGTTCTGAGCTTTTTCAAAGAAGGTCTACGGATTGGCAACTTCTTGATCTATAACTGCCACCCGACGATCTCCGCCGAGGATGCCGATTACCTGTCCTCCGATTATCCGGGCGCGGCGCTGGATATTCTGAAGCAGCGTTACCCGAAGGAATTCTTCCTGTTCTTACAGGGACCGTGCGGCGACGTTTCGACACGGTTCACCCGTCAGGCCAAGAATTACGACGAAGTCATCCGGCTGGCCAATGAAATCGTATCGGCTTGGGAAAAGATGATGAAGCTGACCCCGCGGATGCAGCCGCTGAAGCTGGATTGGAACGATCAGACGCTGCCGATTCACAAAGGCTTGAAAACGTTTGACATCAATCAGATGGATACGGCAAGCTTGAGCGAGAAAGAAATCCGCGAGCTGCATACGGGAGCGAAAATGGTCGAACAATACCGCGGCATGTTGGCGATGCTGCCCAATGAAGTGCGATTCACGCGCGTCAGCCTGGGACCGTTCCGGCTGATCTTTAATCCGTTTGAGCTGTTTTCCGGTTATATGCAGAATCTGGATCCGAAAAAAGACGTGCTCGTCTGTTATTCGCAAGGCTATCTGGGCTATCTGAGCTGCCCGGACAATCAGGAAATCTCGTACGAAACGATGATCGAAATTTGTTCCAACGACGATAAAAAAGCAGTCGCCGAACTCATTCGCAGCTGTTAGAGAAAACAAAGAATCAACCCCATCCGGATCAGTTAAAAGGATCCGGATTTTTCTTTACGCCGGTCAGCAATCATCCTTCTGCGGCAATAAACAAATTGTTTTTCGATAATTATTTATTGTAATCCGATAAATATATATTGATTTTCAAGATTTTCTTGTTATAATCAAAGATGAAAAGAGGTTGATGTTATGAACAATAAAAAATTGGCGTTTCTGCTTAAACTGTTCGTCGTCATTCTGGCGGCCCTGGGACTTGTTTTATTCGGGCTTTGCATTCCGAGTCTGCTTCATGAGTTGATTTTATTCTACCGCCGGACGCTGAATGAAGAACTGCCGCTGCAGCTGTTGTCCGCCACGGCAGCCGTGATCCTGTATATCGCGCTGATCTTATTCTGGCGGATCTGCACGCGGATTGGCCGCAACCGTTCGTTCTGCCATGAAAACGCCGAAGGTCTGCGCTGGATCTGCAAGCTGGCGCTCTTTGACACCGCGCTGTGCTTGATCGGCTGTCTTTACGCGCTGTTCCTCAACATCCTGCATCCGGTTTTGATGTTAAGCGGATTGGGAATCATGGCTTTGGGCGGGTTGATCGCCGTGGCCGCCTACACGCTCGCCTATCTGGTCACGATCGCCGAACAGATCCAGACGGAAAACGAATTGATGGTGTAAGCCTATGGAAATCAATGTAACATTAGACGTCATGCTGGCAAAGCGCAAGATGAGCGTGACTGAATTATCCGAACGCATTGGCATCACAATGGCGAATGTGTCGATCTTGAAAAATGGCAAAGCGAAAGGCATTAAATTTGAGACGCTATGCAAGATCTGCGACGTGCTGGATTGTCAGCCGGGCGATCTGCTGGAATTCAGACGGGAGGCAGGAAAATGAGCGAAAGCCGGCCGGTAAGCGGCGCGACTGAAAAGACGGCCATGAGATTCTCCTGGTCTGCCGCGGCGATCCTCAGTTTCCCCATGGCATTTCTGTACGTCGGTTATGCGATGGGCTTTGAAGACTTCCGTCTGATGACCTACCGCAACTTGGCCGTAGTCATCTTCACGCTGCTCTATTTGTTCCTGGTCAGTCACGGCGCAAACCGGTTAGACCGACCGGCCAGCCGCGAAAGCAGACTCTGGGCGGGATGCCTGCTGACGACTGCGCTCTCCTTATGCTTCTATCAGCCGACGAGCTTCTTCGCCCTGTTGCAGATTCTGGCGCTTCATCTGGAAGCAGTCTACTGGACGCTGTGCCGAACCCGCATCTTAATCCACAACCGGACCAGCGGCAGCTTTCCGTTTGAACTGGCCTGGGGCTTCTGTGTTCTGCCGCTGCGTCATTTTCTACTACGAATCAAGGTGCTGAGCAGTGCGCTGCGCGATTATCTGGCCGATCGCAGCCGCGGCGCGCACAGTCCGGCATGGATCGCCTTCTCGCTGCTTTTAGCCGGCGGAATTGGAATGACGGCCTGGAGCTTGCTGAGCGGCGCCGATCCGTTCTTCGCCGAAGTCGCAAAGCAGATCGGAGCCGGATTGTTCGGCTGGCTTTCACCGCAGACGCTGCTTACCGTGATTCTCTCGCTGCCGGTCGGCGCGTGGCTCTTTGGTTTAGCCGGCGGAAGCTTGTACCAGGCCGAACCAGCTGTCCCGCTTTGGCGATGGCAGGCAGCGCTGGCCCGGATGCAGGTTTTGCCAGGCTTCACGACGGCACTGGTAATCGGCGTGCTGGGCGGAATTTACGGCTTGTTTTTCGCGGTGGAGGCTTACGCCTATCTCACGCAGTTGATCGCCGGCGCCATCACCGTGACGCTGGCTTGTCAGTACGCCGTTCAGGGCTTCTGGCAGCTCTGCGGCATTGTGTTGTTAAATCTCAGCGTGCTGGCGGTCCTGCACACGCTCAGTGAAACTTCCCTGCTCGCTCCCGGCCGCCTGCGTTCGCTGGCGAAGCTGTTAAGCGTCTGTACGATCGCGTTTGTCCTGTTAGCCGGATTAAAGCTGGGCGTGTACGCGCTTGTTTACGGCTGGACGCTGCGCCGGATTCTGGCGGTCTGGGCCTTGAGCGTGTTGGCGGTCGGCGCAGGTTTAGCCTGGGTACGCTTAAAACGGATCATCCCGGCCGCCCGCTGGGGCATTCTGTATGCGCTGATCAGCTTCACGCTGCTGGGCTGCTTCCCGTTAGAACACTGGACACAGCTTCTTCCTTAATTTGCATTAAATGAAAACAAAATCCAGATCATCCGGGAAATGAAAAAGAGTTCTCGTTTGAGAACTCCCGAAGAAACCGCACGCGCGGTTTCTTTTCGTTCATGCAAAATACCAGCCTGCCGCTTTCAGGATTCATTGCTTCTGATAGGGTGTAAGGCGTCTTTCGTCCTGATGCTTCGACCGGCTTTCAAGGCTCTGACCGGCGCCGTCATCTCGCTTTATTCCCCATTTTGAAAGTCCAGCGTTATCGTGCCGTCGGCATTCATCCGTACTGCTTCCTTATCCAGGAAACGCCGCCGGGCATCCTCCAGATAAGCCTTCTGCGACGGATACAGCGGCTTGAACTGAGCGACGATCTGGTTCGCCTTTTCGGCGTTGTTGCCTAACAGCTCATCGGCGATAAAGACCAGCGCCTTCGCCGGTTTGACATAGGCTTTATCTTCGTCGGCAATCTGGAAATCCTTGCCATGATAAGCCCCGATCGATCCGCTGGAGCCCGGCTGAATCGTCGGCAGCACCGCCGACAGATCGCCCATGTCCGTGCAGCCCGTTCCCCAATGGGTCTGAATCAAAATTTCATCTTCGCTGACAATCCGTTTCATCGCCGCCAGCGCAACTTCGTTCATCGCTTCGTCATCATGCATCGGACAATACCCCGGCCGATCCTGCAGCGTGACCGTCGCGCCCATCGCCGCGACCGACGCCGCGATCGCGCGGTTGATCCGGCGGTTGGCCTGATCTATGGCTTCTAACGAAGCCCCGCGGACATAGCTTTCAATCTTAACTTCCTCCGGGATCGCGTTGACCGCCTGTCCGCCTTCGGTGATGATCGGATGAAAGCGGATATGTTCATCGTCACGGAACGTTTCGCGCAGAGCGTTGACCGCCTGCAGCGCCTGCATGGCGGCATACAGCGCGTTGATGCCCTTGTCCGGCGAACCGCCGGCATGTGAGGCCAGGCCATGAACCGTGATGTTTTTCACGATACAGCCGTTGTTGCCCCGCGCCAGCTGGTAAACATGCTTCATCCCCGGATCGTCGAAGGTATGGATCAGCACGCACAGATCGACGTCCTCAAAATAACCGCGCCGCATGAACTCCACCTTGCCGCCGAAAAATTCAATCTTGCCTTCGGCGCGCAGCTGTTCGCGGTAACCCACTTCGATCAGCTCCTCCGCCGGCACCGCCATCAGCCGGATGGAGCCGCACAGCCCGTCCAGCACGCCCGGCTGCTTCAGGGCCGCCGCTGCGCCGACCAACCCCGCTGCCTGCGCGTGATGGCCGCAGGCATGCACCGCCTTTGTTACCGGATCACAATCCGGATGCTCCGCGCAGATCAGAGAATCCAGCTCGCCCATCAGACACAGCTTCGGGCCGGGCCGGCCGGTGTCCAGATCAGTGTAAAAGCCAGGTATCCCCTCCGGTTTGACCAGCTCATAGCCCAGATCGGTAAAAATTTGTTCCAGATACGCGCTTGTCTTCCATTCCTTAAAGCCCGTTTCCGGGTGCTTCCAGATCACTTCCGCAGTTTTACAGATGAGCGGCGCTTGTTCGTCCACCGCCGCGTTTAAGATCGCGTCTCGATTCATCAGGTTTCTCCCCCATTCTTTTCTCTATTATACCGCTTCTTGCGCGCGCAAAGAAGCCGCAATCGTCAACCGAGTTGAAAAAAACAGCCGGATCGCTTACACTAATCAAGAGATAAGGAGAGATTCGCTTATGTTTAGTATTGAAACAAGCTGGCCTGACGTTCAGGCTTATTTTAAAACGAACGACAGCGTGATGATCATCACTGGCAGTCTGGAATGCCACGGCGTCCACAATCCGTTAGGCGTTGATACACTGGTTCCCGAGGCGCTGGCGCAGCGGATTGAAAAGCAGACGGAAATCCTTGTGCTGCCGGCGCTGCCGTTTGGCTCATGCGACTATCTGCGGGGATTTCCCGGCACCGTCAGTCTCAGCACGGAAACGCTGCGGCGTGTCCTGCAGGAGATCGTCGACAGTATGCGGACTCACGGCGCGCGGCGGTTTCTGTTTCTGAACGGCCACGGCGGTAACCTGCCGGCGCTGGAACAGGTCGCTTTGAAATTGAACAGCCAGGGCGATCTTGGAATCATCGCCAACTGGTGGCAGATGGCCAAAGAAATCGATCCGGCCTGGGGCGGCGGCCATGGCGGCGGGGAAGAAACGGCGGCGATGCTTGCGATCTGTCCGCAAGCCGTCCATCGCGAGCGCTGCCGTGAATCCACGCTGAAGCCGCTCAGTGAGAACATCACGACAACCGGCTTTAAAACCGTTCAGTTCAAGGGGGTAACGCTGACGATGCCCCAACCCATCGCCGCGATCTGCGACAACGGCTGGACCGGGCCTGATCAGCCGGCTACGGCTTCCGCTTCGTGGGGCGAAGCGATGCTCGAGGCGATCAGCCAGCTTCTGATCCAGCTGATTGACGAATTGAAACACATCCCGTTAGGAGAAGCCCATGAAGTCCGTTAATCCGTTCCCGTTTTCCGATGATAACAAACGTTATCATACCTGGAATTATTATCTGCGCCATCGTTTTGGCAAAAAAATCGCCAAAGTTCCGTTGGACGGTGGGTTCACCTGCCCCAATCGCGACGGCACCCGCGGCTATGGCGGCTGTACGTTCTGCACCAGCTCAGGCAGCGGGGAATTTGCCGGAGACCGGGCTGAACCACTATTAGAACAGTATATCAAAGGCCAGGCCGTCATGCGCCATAAATGGCCGGACGCCGACTTTATTCCCTATTTTCAAGCCTATACCAACACCTATGGTCCGCTCTCTAAAATTCAGGCCTGTGTGAAACCCTTTTTAGACCGCCCGGAAGTCGCGGCGATTGCGATCGCGACCCGCGCCGACTGCCTGGAACCGGAAAAGATCGCCTGGCTGGCATCCTGCTGCGCAAGCAAGGAAATCTGGCTGGAGCTGGGCGTGCAGAGCGTTCACGACGCCACCGCGCAGACGATCAACCGCGGTCACAGTTATGCCGAGGTGGTCGAAACCGTTCAGCGCCTGGCGTTGACCCCGTTAAAAATCTGTGTTCATCTGATCGACGGTCTGCCGGGTGAAGATGAAGAAATGATGCTGGAAACCGTGCGGCAGATCAACCTGCTGCCCATCCATGCCGTCAAGCTTCACATGCTTCATTTAATGCGGGATACGCAGCTGGCCCGCAGCTATGCCGAACAGCCCTTCCCGCTGTTGTCGCGCGAGGAATACGTCAGTCTTGTCGTGCGCCAGCTGGAATTGTTAAGACCGGAAATCATCATTCAGCGGCTGACTGGGGACGGCGCCTCGGATGCGCTGATCGCACCGCAGTGGACTCAAAAGAAGACGATTGTCCTCAACGAGATCGACAAGCTTATGGCCCGGGAGAAGACATGGCAGGGCAAGCGGGCAGCGCATGGCTGAGAATATCAATACGGTCAATCACCGCTGGATCCGGGAAACATT
>NZ_CFQZWI010000059.1:0-18111 GCF_986127675.1 Holdemania sp.
CCCCGCCGATGGATTTCCTCTACTATTTCAGTCCAGTCCAATGCAGGCTTTCATCCCTGTTCAATATTCCATCATTTCCAATGATCTTATCCTGCGCTCTTCTGCGTCTTCTGATTTAAGAATAAACCGGTTTTCCTGAACCGTCAACACCGGCAGTTGCCTGGGAAGCGAATCAATCACTCGCCGTGAAAAAGAAAAGGACAACAAAAAAGATATCCTTACGCTTCGGTCTTCCCCAATCGTCCGGATATCTCTGTTTTTTTCATGGTGGAGCTGATCGGGCTCGAACCGACTACCTCTACACTGCCAGTGTAGCGCTCTCCCAGGTGAGCTACAACCCCATTGCTTATAAATATTAACAAATTGACAAAAAGATTTCAAGCCCTAATCTTAAAAAGGTTGCATTCAGCGCTTGATTTATTTCTTTTTCCGCCTGCTTTCCAACGATTTTATAAACTCTCGTGCCCCACCTTCATCCCTCAAAATGATGTTCCTTCTTAAACAGCTCCGCCCGCAGAACAGGCGCCTGTTCTGCACGCCTCTCTTGCCGCGCTGAACTCACAGCGCCAGCCAAGAGACAGTACAGATCAGAAACGTCCGATTTTCTTCTGCTCGCCTGCTGTTTTCCGGCAATCTTCGCAATTTCGCGGCTGCGGATTGCCCGGTGCATTTCTCGTTCACCAGCCGCGCGGCCTCAAGAAATGCTTTTCCATATATTCCGCAAACCCGTCCTCATCGTTTGTTTTTTCCGTTATCTCATCCGCAATCGCCTTGGTATCCGCGCCGCCGTTAGCCATACATACGCCCCAGCCGCTGCATTCCAGCATTTCGTTATCATTGCTCATATCTCCAAATGCGATCACTTTGCTTAACGGTAACTGATTCATTTCGCAATAATGTTCCAGCGCTACCGCTTTGGAAACCCGCTGATCAGTAAATTCCAGCATTGTCGTCTGCGTCTTAAACGCCTTGAAGTGCGATGAAGGATGCTTACCGACATAGTCGACGACCTCCGCCATCAGTTCCTCCGGCATTCGAAACATGATCTTCGCATTTTCTTCCGCATAAAACTCGGAAATATCGTCCACAACGATCAGATCCGTACGGTTTTTCTTCGACGATCGCTCCGTCGCTTCATCGACCCGCAGACACATCATTTTATCTTTGACATACATAAATGGGTTTAAATCAAACGGGGCCATCAATTCCAGAATCTCCTTGATCCATTCCCTTTTCAATTTGTAATAATCATGCCGTTTCTGGTGGACTCCATCCCACAATTCAGAGCCATTCATTCCGATCAACACTTCAAAATCGAAATCAAATCCCCAGTCCCGCGCCTGCTTATGCAGCTGCTGATCAATGGATCGTCCCGATGCAATGCCAAAATAAACGCCATGGGCATGCAGCCGATTGATGACGTCCTTTGCATGTTCTGTTAAAATTCGATCAGAAGTAATTAACGTGCTGTCGATATCGCAAATTACCAGACGAAAGTCTTCTATCATTGTAGTACTCCCCCTGCTCCCTGATTTCCTATTTTCTAAAAACAGCTTCTTTAACATTCTAGCAGAATTTCAGAAAAAGTGTGAAGGAAAGACCGGATTCAAAACGAATTCCAATCAACCTTTCTGAAAAACATTATTTTTGTTTCAAAACAGGATGATTTTCAAGCAATCCGCTTATCCAGCCTGCTTTGCTTCACGCGATAGCCCTAATCTTTACTCATTCTGATTCAGTCCGCACAAGCTCATGATTTAACTTATGAACCTTTCGCTGGCTTGCCGGTCATTTTCATGTTGAGTTCCTTGCGAATTAACGCCTCCGCCAGAACCATCACGTCAATCTGCTTTTGCAGCCGGCGAAAAGTTGCGGAAGCTTCTTCGTGCTTCACCTGCGCCGCACGGCATTTATGAAGGATGGAACCGATTGGAGCCAATGCTTTTTCAAGCTCTTCCCAACTCAATACCACAGATGGACAGGTTATGGCAGTTAATTCTGAGGAGATCTGCCTCGGCTGATCCGCTTGTTCCTTCTGTTGTTCCTGTTGAAGCAGCAGCTTGGCAATCCGCAGCGCCGCTATTCGATTTTCCAATAAACTTTAATGCGCGCTGCCCCTGGCAAATTGGGGCTGGATTTTCTCACACCGCCGCAGGATCGAATTGATCTCATTCAGCGCACTTTCCAGTGTTTTTTCTCCCATCTTATTTTAACCTCTTTTCCCCTTCCAGTGCGATCAGATCCGCGGGATCATAACGATGACTGCCGGCTTTGCTTTTCTTCCATTTCCAGCAGCAAATGGCTTCATTCAAGCTGCAGCCCGGATTCTCGGCGAAGAAGGTGCGGATATAGGTATTGTATTCGAACTGCGGATCAATCGGAGTTTGCTTTGTTTTTTTCTCAACAAGAATCTGGGCATAAGCTTGAATCGCGTCGCCATACGTTTTGCCCGCATTACTTTTCAGCCATTTCTGAAACGCGACGTTAAACGAAAACGACGGCCCGATCTTCGCTTTGAAAAAAGCCCGGTGTTTTTCGGAACAGACAAACGGAGATTCGATTGACATTTCTTCCCTCAGTGTGCCGGCGGTCTTCGGCTTGATTTTCCTCACCTTCATGATCTCAACAGGTTTGCCTTCTAAAAAACAGGCAATTCTCTCCGTCAGTTCTGATTTTCCGCCCGCCGCTGGCAATCCCGATGCCCGGCAAAAACGGACTAATTCTTCTTTCAGATAATAATGATTCCTAAACGTCGCCGCGTCCAGCGATCGATTTAAAACAGGTCTTTCCATGCTTGTTCCCTCCTTTCCTGAAATGCGGATATCGTATATTCAAACAGGCATCCGGAATGCTGTTCATCAACGTTATCCGAATGCCTGTTTGCGGCGTCAGCCTGATTTCTTTTTTAATAAGCGGTAAATCATGATTAATAAAACAATTTCTACAATATCGAAAATGTATTTCAAAAAAAATTGAACAACGATATTGACCGTCACCATAAACTCTGCCATCTGGATTATGCCCCAACTTTCTTTAGCGTCATGCTTTATCCTCATTATAGCGAACAAAAACAACGCCGGCAAGGGATTTCACGCTGACCCTGCCTGCATGGAAAAAACGATTATTCCAATTTCTCACGATGGGCTGTGATCATGGTGTAACTGTGCGCATTGATTGTAATTCGGCAATCTCCCGTCAACACATACCAGTTTTTCCCCCTGCGCTGAATCACAGCCTGCGGCGACGCGATCAACTTGCGGCACCAGACGACGACATCTTCCTCATTGATTTGCAAGTTTCTGCGGATCCGCTCGACGCCCATCACCGTCGTATGCAGCTGATCCAGATTTTGCAGAAGTAAGTTTTCCTGCTCCATAACTGCGGTTTGCTCCATTACGATATTCCCCACGCTCTGCTTCATTGAGCCTTTCTTTCCACGCCTGCCCGCTTAAGCCTGAACGATCTGAAAAATATAAAATTTAAGATAAGAGGTCTCCTCCATCGTCCAGAGAATCGGGTGATCATGATTCTGCTGGGTAACAGAAACCTGCTTCAGCGTCACGCCGGCTTCCTGCGCCGCTTCCCGCAGCATCTTTTCAAAATTGTCGATTTCCATGAACCGCGAACAGCTGCAGGTGATCAGATAGCCGCCGTTTTGAAGCAGCTTCATCGCCTGATAATTGATCCGTTTATATCCGGCATACGCCTGATGGATCGTTTTCCGGGACTTGGTGAACGCCGGCGGATCCAGCACGATGATATCGTATTGCCCAATTTTACATTGATCCAGATATTCAAAAACGTCGGCTTTCACAAATTGAATCCGGTCTTCCAGATGATTCAGTTTAGCATTCGCCCGGCCCTGATCCAACGCCGTCTGGGAGACGTCGACCGCGACGACGCTTTGAGCCTTGCCATAGGCCGCGTTTAAGGCAAATCCGCCGGTATGGCTGAAACAGTCCAGCACCCGCTGATCATGCGCCATCTGCCGCAGCAGCATCCGATTTGACTTTTGATCCAGGAAGTAGCCGGTCTTCTGTCCGTTTTCAATATCCACATTTAATTTCAGGCCGTTTTCCTGGATCACCGTCGTCGTCGGCAGTGACACGCCGCCCCAGAAACCCTTTTCCATCGGTAAGCCTTCCTTGCTTCGAACCTGTATATCATTGCGTTCATAGATTCCCTGAATCGTCTGGCCCTCCTGACGCAGCGTCTCCAACAACAAGTCGTAGATCATCGGTTTAATCTTTTCCATACCGTAAGCGCTGATCTGTGTGACGAGTATGTCGTTATACCGATCCACCGTCAAACCCGGCAGCTGATCTGCCTCGCCGAAAATCAGGCGGCAGTTGGTAAGATTCGCCGCTTCCACCGTTTTTCGGAAAGCATAAGCAAACTGGATCCGCTGTCTGAAAAAATCCCGGTCGATCACTGCCTGCGGATTTTTCGTCAGAATCCGCACGACGATATGACTGGTTTCCGAGTAAAAACCAGTTCCCAGATAGCGGCCGCCTTCCGTTGCAATATCCACCGGCGCTCCGTTTTCCGGATGTCCCTCAATTCTGATCAGGTTATTGCGGTACATCCACATCTGTCCTTTATCCAGCCATTTTTCGCCCTCTTGCGAAATGATTACTTTTGCGTAATTTCGATCCATCATTCAACCTCGTCTTCTTCTCTTTCTGCCTTAGTATAGCATAAATTCAGCCGCTCTTTGGGATAAGTTGATGTTTCTTCGCCATTGGGAACTGATTAATGCGCTATTCCACGCTCTTTGGCCATGGTTCAATTTTCATCAGTTCCGATTGATTCGCGGCTGCCTTTTGATCGCTGGAAAAACGTTTCAAATGCCAGGAAAAGCGCAAAATAAAAAATTGGAGAACCAGCCTCTTTCATTTCGGTTTCCCGCATGAATCAAGGTCAGCTCTCCAACTTGATTTTCGAATGGTGCGCCCAACAGGACTCGAACCTGCAACCTTTTGAATCGGAATCAAATGCGCTATCCAATTGCGCCATGGGCACGTAACGTTATTATTTTACAATGGGAAGCGCATTTCGTCAAGCGTTTAATCGGACGCTGAGACTGATTTCCCGCAGTTTTCCGATTTTCCAGCTTCCCCTTGCCTCTTTCATTCGCAGCGCTTGTCCCCACCGCCTTCTTCTTAAAAGCAATCCCCGTTCAGAAACGGCAGGCATTTCAACAAAGGCTGCCTTCGTTTCTTTCCTTACGCTTATCCCCTTCAGCAGTTTTGCTTGTCAGCGCTCTCGCTTCGTTTTATGATAGACTTAAAGAAAACAAAAACCCGTCGCCGATCAGTCAGGAGGGACATGTTTATGAACGAATCGCCGATCAAAGAACAATATACGAGCTCAAAGTCACTCATTAACGATCTGATCCGGCTTACCCGCAGCGATCAGTATATCTTCCGCGGCGTCAGCCGGCGGATTGAATTAAATCCTTCGATCTGCCGCAAATACGACCGGGAAACACAGACCCTTGTCAATCTAAAAGATCAGGAATTCGCACTGCTTCATGCTTTCCGTCAGCAGGCCTCCAACCTGTTATCCGGCACGATGGAAACGCTCGATTATGTTGCCTGTGCCCAGCATTACGGCATCCCGACCCGGCTGATCGACTGGACCTGTAATCCCTTTACCGCGCTATACTTTGCGCTGGCGGAAAATAAGCAGCCCGACAACGGGGAGTATGAATTATTCGTGCTGCCGCTCAGGGAACAAATTATCATTCACCGCTGTTATTCGCCAATGAAGGAAGCAGATCCGGAGTTTATTGAGGAATATGCCGCATTCCTGAAGCTGCTTCGCGATAAAGCCCGGTTTCTTTCTTTAGTTCAGAAACGAAACGCCGCGTTAAACGCACTGAAGATCGCCGCTGACGATCCTCATCCCCAAGGCTTGATCATCTACAACGGCAGCTTTAGCAATGCCCGGCTGATCGCCCAGGCCGGGTTGTTCTCCATCCCCTCTTCCATTGAAGGTGATGAAGCCGCAGAAGAAATTCGCCGCCGCGCCCGCTGCATTTCGATCCAGCTGTCGGATAAAGAACGCCGGGAAACGCTTGGTTTCCTGGACAACATGGGTTATAACAAACAGCGGCTGTTCCCCGATCTTCAGAATCTCTGTGATTCCATCGTTACTCAGGCCTTGCAAAAGCAGGCTGGAATTGAGTGAAACTTTCCGTTTCCATAAAAAATACCAGGGCCTCCTTCCTGGATAAGGAAGAAGATCCTGGTATTTTTCTATTTGTGGATAATTTCAGGCTGTGGATTCCCTCACCCTTTCCGGCTCAAAGCAATGATCCCGATCATTGTTAACAAGATGCCGGAATCCTGACTCATTTTTTCCTATAATTCATCCTCGCCGGTTTCCGTATAAGCCTCCATCGCTTCCGGATCAAACAAGCCGACCTGCTGCCGGCCGATCTCGATCAGGCCTTCGCTCAGTTTGGCATCGCCTTGAAACATCCGGCGCGAAATCAGTTCCATCAACATTCCCAGATTTAAGCCATAATACAATTTCAGACCTGGCTTCTCAGCCACGGCTTCCATCGCCACGTTAAACGGCGTGCCGCTGAACAGATCGGTCAGAATGATGATTTGATCCTGCTTTTCCAGTCTTTCCAACGCTGCACTCAGCCGCTTTTTCAAATCTTCCTTATCCGATTCTGCCGGAAAATCAAGCGCTTCATAGGCCGGCTGAGAACCCATGATCAATTCCAGCGCCGAGGTGATGCCGGTGGCGAAATGACCATGTCCCATCACAATAATTCCTGTGCTCATTTTTTTCTCCCGGTTTATTCTTCAGGCAGATGCGCCAGCTCTTCTTTAAACGGATTTACATTCGTATCAATGTTGGTATCCTTCGCCCCCTTGGCGGCGACAAACTGGAAAGGAACTGTCAGCATGATCGGCGCCAGATATTTGTTTGCTTTGACGCTGAATACCAGATCCCGCTTATCCGACGGGGCCTCCTTGACCGTGATCAGATGCACGCGGTCGGTGTATTTGCGAAACGCTTCCCGGAACTGTAAACAACGGTTCCACTCTGCTTCATCCGACCCCAGCATCAGGATGGTCTGTTTCGGTGTGATCGCCATCGTCGGTCCATGCGAATATTCCTCAATTTCATAGCCGATCGTCGGCAGCCGCAGCATTTCGCCGATCTTCAGCATGCCCTCTAAAGCTGAACCATAGTCGATGCCATAGCCCAGCACGTAGATTCGGTCGCTGTTGACAATCGTCGTCGCGTTGCGGTCATACCAGGCTTCACTCTCTGTTATCACCTGATCAAACTGATTGACAAACGTTTCGGTTTCCGCCAGCGCCTGACTGATTTTCTGAGCGGTCAGCGTGCCGCGAACCTCGGCGGCGGCCAGTGCCCACAGATACAGCTGCAGCAGTGTAACCGTATATCCGCGGGTTTCCGGCGGCGTTTCTTCCTTGCCGCATAACAGATGGATGACATGATCGACATGCCGGGTGATCTCGCTGTCAAGGTTCTCCGTCAACGCCACGGTCGGATAGCCTTCGCGGCGGGCCTTGTCCATGACCTCAATCGTTGAAATCGAAGTCCCGGACTGGCTGATGCCGACAAACAGAATTTCTTCTTTTTTCAGCATGCCGGTCCAATCGGCTTGTTCATAATGGGCAAACACCGTCGGATAATGACCCTGCGCCTCCAGTTTGCACAGATGCTTAAATTCATAGGCGGCAATCTGCGAAGCGTTATAGGAGGTCCCGGAACCGAAAAACAGCACTTTTTTGATCGGCAGCTGCACAAACAACTGACGGAAGGGCTCCACAAACTCCGCGCGGCGTGCAAAGGCAGCTCTTAACGCCCGCGGCTGATCTTTCATATAACCTAATACCGTTGGTTTTTCCATAGTTTCTTCCCAGTTCCTTTCTACAGTTTTCGAACGATTTCCGCCAGATCCTCCGGCACATCATCCGGCACCATCTGAACCAGCAGCTTAACGCCGTGATCCGCCAGCCGTTTGAAGTTGTCAATATCGGCGTCGGAGAGATACAATGTCTTTTTCACATGTTGATAACCCGGCTTGCCGGACAAATTGCCAACGGTGATCTGTTTGATCGCATAACCGTCCTCCACCATCTTTAACAACGGTTCCGGCCCCGCCGCCAGCAGCATTACGCGGCTGCCTTTGTCAAGATTGCGCTTCAGCTTGTCGGAAGCCGTCAGCGCGTCCAGAATCGACAGCTTCACTTTCGCCGGACAGCCGAATTTCAGCGCTGTCTTGCGCATTTCGTCCTTTGCGATTTTATCGTCGATCACGACGATTTTTTCCACGCTGTGATGCGGTACCCAGTAGCCGCAGACCTGCCCATGGATCAGCCGGTCGTCAATTCTTACTTCAACAATCGCCATGCAGTTTCCTCCTTATGCCAAAATGCCGAACACGCCGCAGATAAACGCCACGACGACGATGATCAGGATCAGCTTCATGATGCTGATTTTCTTTTTCAGCAGCCGGTAGATCAACAGCGTTGCGCCTAACGAAAGCAGCTGCGGACAGATTTCGTCGAGATATTGCTGAACGACAACTTCGCTGCCGGAGATCGTGAAGGCGATCGGGCATTCCAGACCAATCCAGGCGGCGATCATACAGCCGATCGCAGCGACGCCGACAATTCCGGCGCAATAGGTGAACAGCTGCATCTTGCCGGATTGCTGCAGGTTCTCAAGCAGCTTGCTGCCGTTGTTGTAGCCGATCTTCAGGCAGTAATACCGGGTCAGAAAGTTCGGAATGTTGAAGGCCAGAAGCAGAATGATCGGGCCGAGAATACTGCCCTGACTGGCGAAGCTGACGCCTAATGAACAGGCGATGACTTTGAAAATTCCCCAGAAGAACGTATCGCCGATCCCGGACAACGGTCCCATCAGGGAAACCTTGACGGCGTTGATCGATTCGACATCGAAGTTCTCGTTATCATGCGCCAGCTCTTCCATTGCGACCGCGATGCCCATGACAAACGGCGAAGGGGCAACCGTCATATTGAAAGCAGCGATATGACGATGAAGCGCGGCCTTGTAGCCTTCCGGATCATCCTTCCAGATCCGCTTCAAGCTCGGCATCATCGCGTACAGGAAGCCCAAGCCTTCCATACGTTCGTAGTTGAAGGAGCCTAACAGCGTAAAGGAACGCCAGTAGATTTGATTGAATTCTTTTTTGGACAGCTTGCGCGGATTGTCCTGCATCGACGTTGTCATTTACAATTCCTCCTCTTCCGGTTCAGATGCTGAATTGAGCTGATCCCGTTTCAGCAGGTAGATAATCCAGGCCAGCGCGACGGAAACCGCGGCCACGCCGATCATCGACATGCCTAACCAGGCGGTCAGCGCGAAGCCGATAATCAGATAAGGAATCAGGTCCTGTTCCAATAACAGGTTCATCAACAAGGCGAAGCCCAGCGCCGGCAGAACTTTGGCAACCGCATTCAGACCATTGGTCATCCAGGCCGGCAGATTGTTGACGATCACGTTGATCGCTTCATTGCCGAAGTATAAGGCCACGAATGTCAGACTAAGATAGATCAGGAAGGTCAGGATTCCGCATAACCAGTGAATCCAGATGATCTGCTTATCCTTGCCGCCCTCGTCGATCAGTTTATCGACGGTGTGCATCGGTCCGGAATACGCCGTATCCACCAACGTTTGTAAAAATTGCATCAGAATGGAAACTGGAACGCCGAAGGCCATCGCGACTTCGATGCCCGAGCCGGTTGACAGCGCAACTGCGGTGCCGATCGTCCCGCCGGTGCCGATGCTCAAACCGGCCGTCGGACCGATTGAAGCCGTCCCCATCCAGATCAGTTCCAGCTGAGCGCCGATGATCAGCCCTTCCTTCACATTCCCTAAAATCAAACCGACCAGAAAACCGGTGACCACCGGTTCGCGGAGTTTGCATTCTCCCAGCCATCCGCCTTCCAAAACGGACAAGGCTGCGACAACGCCGATCAAAGCAGCTTGCAATGCAGACATAATGATTTTTCCTCCTCCTTACAAGACTGTTGTAACTATACCAGTTTATTCATCTGGTATAGTTACTATACCACTTAATTATTTTATACACCTTCTATCCCCGGATTGCAATAAAAAAAGTGTGAAATTCACACTATTTCTTTGTTACATATTTAAACGACGTATATTCCGGCATATAATAGGCTTTCGTAAACTCAACTAAACGATGCTGTTCGTCAAATCCGAAATATTGGTAAGCGAAGACCTGCTTTTTCGGATCCGCCTCCATCACCTGCCGATAGGCGGCCGGGATTTCCTGGACTTCCATATCCGAGATGATGGTCTTGGGCATATGCCCCTGCAGCTCCATATAGGTATATAAGGAACCTTCTCCGAAGTTAAACCGCTCCGGCTGCTTAAACAGCGAGACGGGAAAGTAACAGATCTGCAGGGCATAGGGCTGATTGTCGATCCGGGAAAGCCGGATCAATTCATACAGCTGCGGACTGTCGGGAAAGTAATCACGGGTTGCTCCCTGGTTTTCAATTTGCTTAAACGACAGCACCGTCCGGGTGGACTGGAAACCGCTCTGCACCAGATTGCGGCTTAAGCTGACGTTTTCATTATCACCGAACGTTACTTTTTTTTCATTTTTTGGCAGCCGGCTGACAAAGGTGCCTTTGCCCTGGATCGAGACCAGCGTTCCTTCTTCCACCAGTTTTTTGATCGCGCTGCGCACCGTCAGGCGGTTGATTCCGTATTGCTGCGCCATCTGCCGTTCCGACATGATTTTCTCGCCCACGCGGTATTCGCCGGTGCGGATTTTCTCCAGAATGTTTTCCATCAGCTGCACATAGACTGCTTTTTCCATACTCATACCGTCGTCACGCTCCTGAACTTGAAAAAGCTGGGGATTGCAACGATCTGAAAATATTCCAGCGGTTTCATCGAATCCAGATAAGTCAGACCGGTGCTCATCAGAATCTCGGCGTCGTCTTCCACCTGCAGCAGCTGCGCTTCTTCCTCGCTGGCATGCACGATCCGGATTTCCTCTTCATTCCGGCAAATATCATAGCCGAATTGTTCGCGCAGGACACGGTACAGCGACCGGTTTTCCAGCGGCAGCGTTTCGATTCCGCGGACTTTTTCATATTCGATATAGACCTGTTCGACTGACCGCGGTTTGCCTTCCACGATCCGCAGTTTTCGATAGCTGAAGATCCGGGTGGCGATCGGGATCTGAAGCTGTTCGCTGATCAGCTTATTTGCTTCGATCACCGACTGATCCAGAATCGGATAGACGTAATGAAAACCTCGGGCTTCCAAAGCCTGAGTAATTGATTCAAATTGATCCAGCTGGCGTGTGACATAGACTTCATCATTCATAATTTCACCGTTTTCCTAGTGGTTTAGTATAGTATACCACTTCTGAAAAATAAGCTCAAGC
This sequence comes from Holdemania sp., assembly GCF_986127675.1. Taxonomy (NCBI): domain Bacteria; kingdom Bacillati; phylum Bacillota; class Erysipelotrichia; order Erysipelotrichales; family Erysipelotrichaceae; genus Holdemania; species Holdemania sp. The sequence continues at coordinate 11,447 of NZ_CFQZWI010000059.1, forward strand.
CGGCACCCTTCCCTCTTTGGGAACTGTGTTTCGCCATAAAACCACCGGTTTTAGAATTGTAGGGATAAAAATAAAAAACCGGGCGCATGCGCTCGGCTGTTCGACTTTTGGTGGAGCTGCGGGGAGTCGAACCCCGGTCCAGGAATAGTCCCCATTCAGACATCTACAGTTTATTCCGTTTGCTTATAAAACAGATATGTTAACGGACAAAACGATCTGAGTTTGTCTGTTGATTGTCGGGAAATCCGTCCAGACGCCGAATCTCCTTATCCTTCATTTCTGATACTGTCCGGCAACCTGAAGAAAGAATCACCGGCAGCAGCTGCAATCTCTATGCCGAGATATTAAGCAGCGAAAGCAACCTGACGGTTTCCACCGAACAGATTAGCTAAAAAAGATTTTCCAGTTATTTTTTGTTGGCTGTTAGGCAGCCGCCCCACTGCAGTCTGAATCCAACTTAGACCTGTCGAAACCATGACAACCCCAGTTGTTATGCTATAACAGTATATAGCATAAACCGCATTCCGTCAAATTATTCGCCATTGTTGGAAATTCGGTAGCCGCTCTGACGGTCAACCCGGTATTTCAGCGGCTGTCTGTCCAGATACCGCTGCAAATTTTCCAGCGCCATCGCGATCACCGTGTCGTAGGTGCTCTGTTGGTTGTAGTTGCCTGAGACATGCGGCGTCAGAATCACGCGGTCATAACCCCATAACGGATTATTCATTGGCAGCGGCTCCGGATCCACGACGTCCAGAACCAGCCCGCCGAAGTGTCCCTGATCCAGCAGCGCGCACAACGCCGGCGTATCCACCGTAACGCCTCGGCCAACGTTGACGAGAACACAATCCCGACGCGTCAGCGCCAGCCGCCGCTGATCGAAGAAGTGCCGGGTTTCCGGCGTGCTTGGCAGACACAGCGCGACGATATCTGCTTGCGGCAGTTCTTCCTCGATCTGATCCATCAGCACCAGCCGGTCAACATAATCCGGACAACCGCCCGGGGTTCGCTTCACGCCCGTTACAGTACACCCTAACGCCTTCATCCGCCAGCCAAATTCCCGGCCGATGTCGCCCAAACCGACGATCAGCACTGACGATCCTTTCAACGAACGAACCTTTCCTTCATTTTTCCACACCCGCAGCTTCTGATTTTCCCGGTAGAGATTTAATTTTTTATAGATCGACAGCACTCCTGCCAGCATGTGCTCCGCAATCGCCGGTCCGTAAGCACCGGTCGAATTGGTCAGCAGGACATCCTGGGCCAATCCTTCTTCCTTTACATATTGCTCAGCGCCAGCGCTTTCCAGATGCAGCCAGCGCAGCGCCTTCGCCTGAGGCAGCCAGCGGTTGGGAAGATTTCCGATCACAACTTCAGCTTCCGCAAGCCGCGCTTCATCCAGCTCGTTGCGTTCGCAGAAATCAATCTCCGCCTGCGGACAAGCCGCCTGAATTGTCTCTTGCAGGGAAGCCTCGGTCGGAATGATCCAGCAAACTTTTACTTTTTCCATTGCCCAAACCTTCTTTCTGGCTTCATTGTACCTGAGCGGTTGGCGCACGTCAATCATCCAGCTCGCCGATGTAGTGCTTTTCCGCATTCAGTCCCAAGACAAGCGCCGCCCTGCCGCAAACCCGCAAACGATCCGGACAGCTTCTTCTTTAATGTTTCTCTGCCGCTTCCATGCCGGTTGATTCAATCGCGCAGCGGGCGATATTGCACGTATGATCCGCCATTCGCTCCAGGTTGCCCAGAATATCGCAGAACACGGAACCCGCGACAGCCGAACTGCACTCCTGGCGGCTCATCCGGTCGAAGTGATTCTGCCGGGCCTTGTATTCCAGCAAGTCCATGTAATTCTCATCTTCCAGCAGCGCGGAATACAGTGTGTAATCCTGCGATTCATAAACTCTTACGGACTGGGCGAGCATGTGATCAAACAAGTCGAACATCTGCAGCACCTCGTCCTTCGCACCGGCGGAGAACGAAGACTGATCTTCGCTGACCATTTCGAAGAACTCGACGAGATTCACGGTCAGATCGCCGATCCGTTCCAGATTTTTGATCACCTGCAGATTGAGATTCAGGTCCGCCATTTCCTTATCCGACAGATTTTCCTTGGAGATCTGCATCAGATACTGCGTGATCTTCGCATCGAAACTGTTGATCAGTGCCTCCGACTGCAGGATCATCTCGCGGTCCTCCTCGTCGGTGCCCTTGACGAAATAACTTTTTGCTTCCTGCACCGTCTTGCTTACGACGTCGACCATTTTAAAGATCGACTTGTGGACAAGCTCCAGCGCCGAGGCCGGCAGCTCGTGAATAATCTTCTCGTCCAGATCGTCGATTTTGATATCCAGCCGCTCCGGTTCCTGCCCCGGAATCAGTTTCTTGACCAGCTGACACATCTGCTTTAAGAATGGGAAAAACAGGATCGTCGCCCCGACGTTAAACAGGATATGCGCAACAGCGATCTGCATCATCGGCGCGATGTTCAGCATCGCCGACAGCTTTTGGATCAGCAGGATGTACGGCTGAAGCAGAAGCATGCCGATCAGGGTGCCGATCACATTGAACAACGTATGTAAGCCTGCCGTCCGTTTGGCCGCCAGACTGCCGCCGATCGCCGCGAAGACGCCGGTGATGGTCGTGCCGATATTGGAGCCGAACACAAACGGCAGCGCTGCCGACATCGACATCGCCCCCGCTTCCACTAACTTCTGCACCACGCCGATGGTCGCCGCCGAGCCCTGAATCAGCGCGGTCAGCACGGTGCCTGCCAACAATGCCAGAAGCGGCTGCCGGCCCATCATTTCCGCAAAGGCGATGAATTCCGGCATGTCCTTAAGCATCGACAAAGAATCGCCCATAATCCGCAACCCATAAAACAACAAGCCGAAGCCCATCACAATCTCGCCAACCGTGCGGCTCTTTTTCCGCTTGGCAAACGAAATCACCACGCCGCCCGCAAACACGAAGAACAAGGCGGACTGTTCCACCTTCAGGCCGATCAGAAACGCCGTCACCGTCGTACCGATGTTGGCGCCCATGACGATCCCCGCCGCCTGTTCCAGCCGCATTAACCCGGCCCGCACCAACCCGATTGTAATCGCCGTCGTCGCTGAGCTGGACTGGATCATAATCGTGACCAGGGCCCCGATCACAATCGCCATCAGCGGTTTCGACGTATATTTATCAATGTAATCCCGCAGCTTATCCCCGGCTAAGCTCTTTAAACCGTCCCCCATAAATTTGATGCCGAATAAGAACAGCCCGAAGCCGCCTAAAATCATATCCCACTGAATATCCTGTAACGTCATCCTTCCACTCCTCTCAAAGGTAAAGATACCAAGAAAAAAAGAAAATGACTGTTAAGTTTCTGTTAATTTTCCGTTAATCTGCCTTCATTCGCTGCTTTTTTACGATTTCCGTCAGAATGACTGCCTTTTTCAGGAATCGGCTTCCTGATCCGGTCTGTAAAATCCGACCGGCTGAACCGCGCCGCGCTTAGTTTTCCTCGCGCCGCCGGCTTCATTCACAGAAATCATCAATCTCTCCCACTTCTTTCAGAATTCTTAAAACGCGGGCAGGGATAGAATGTTGCGGCGCAAGCTATGCTATAATAAGACCAAGTCCTCATAGGACGGCAGAGGAGGAATATACGCATGATGTGGATTATTTTACTGGTCGTGCTCGCGGTGCTGGTCATCTGGTTTATCGCGGCCTACAACGGGTTTGTATCGTTAAAAAATAAAGTTGAGGAAGCGTTCTCCACGATGGATGTGTATCTGGTTAAGCGTTACGACCTGATCCCGAACTTAGTCGAAACGGTCAAGGGTTATGCAGCGCATGAAAAGGAAACACTGGAAAAAGTCGTATCCGCCCGCAGTCTGGCCATGAACGCGCATTCGATGGATGAAAAAATCGCCCAGGAACAGAATCTGTCCGGCTTGTTAGGCCGTTTGATGGCGATCTCGGAGAGCTATCCGGATCTGAAGGCCAACACTAACTTCATTGATCTGCAGCGGCAGCTGAAAGACATGGAAGGGGAAATCGCCAACGCCCGCAAGTATTACAACGGTGTGGTTAAAGCCTTCAATACCCGCACGGAAACGATTCCGAGCAATCTGATCGCGATGATCTGCGGTTTTAAGAAAATGCCGTTGTTTGTCGTTAAGGATGAAGCTCAGCGCGAAAACGTCAAAGTTTCTTTCTAAATATCGCTTTCCGCGATATTTTTTAAACCTTGGCGCGATGCCGGAACCCAGTTGGGAATGCCGGCATTCGGACAGTAAGGAGTGGAATTTATGAAAAAACGAATTTTATTCAGCGTTCTGACGCTGTTTCTGCTTTTCCTCGGGCTGCAGCCGATTCACGCTCAGGAAGGCTTCACGATCGACCATTACGACATTCAGATTGAGGTCAGCGAAGATGGGGTGTATACCGTTACGGAAACGCTCGACGTTCAGTTTCAGCAGCGCCTGCACGGCTTAAATCTGACGCTGCCCAAACGTTACCGCAATGTATCATGGCAGATTGGCGATACCGTGATAAACCGCAGCTACGTCTTTCCGATCGACCACATCGAAGTGCTCTCAGGTCATGAAGCCAAGCTCAGCGATGAGGATGATTACTACAACCTCCGCCTGGGCAGCGCCGATACCTACGCCCAATCTGAAGAAACCTATCAGATCCGCTATCAGGTGCATACCCGCGATTTGAGGTTGGGCAATATCCAGAGTTTTTACTGGAATCTGATTTCTGTTCACTGGGATACAACGATTGAGAAGGTCACCTTCCGGGTCACGATGCCAAAAAGCTTCGATGCCAGCCAGCTGTACTTCTATTCTGATCTGCCGCAGGATCAATTCCGCTTTGAGCAGGAAGGGACGACCTTCAGCGGCGAAACCTTATCCGCGCTGGCTCCGTTTGAGGGGATCACGGTTAAGCTGGACTTGCCTGATCAGTATTTCATCTATCCGAAACAAGCTGATTATTCCCTGCCCCTCGCCATTCTCGGCGGTTTTATCACGCTGCTCAGCATTTTCTGTCTGATGCGGTGGGGTCGTGATGAAACGTTGATCATTCCGGTCGAATTTACAGCGCCGGAGGGGATCTCCAGCACCGAGGTCGGTATGATTCTAAACGGTTCCGTGCAGAACCAGGAAGTCTTGTCGCTGATTCTGGACTGGGCGAATCGCGGCTACCTGACGATTGAGGATCAAAAGAAGACCTTGAAGCTGAATAAGCTGCAAGCTTTGCCGGAGGATACGCCGGTCGCGGAGCTGCGGTTGTTCAACGCGCTGTTTAACAATCGCGACAGCGTGACGACAAAACAGCTGGAGGAGAAGTTTTACACCCATCTCAATCAGGCGATCCAGGATTATTCCGCTTATTACCGGCTGCCGGAAAAGCGGTTGTTCACCAAGCTCTCTTCAACCTTACAGGTAATTTTAACCTTGTTAGCGCCGCTGCCGATTGCGATTCTGGCGGCCTTGCAGTTCTATGCCGTTGAATTCAGCTTCGCGGCAATCGTATTCCTGATCATTCCGTATTTCGTGATGATCATCGTCATCATCATGGGCAGCAGTCTGCAGCAGCGCTGGCACAGTGCCGGCGGCGGCTTTCGATTCGGTATGCTTCTCGGTATGGTCCTGCTTACGGGTCTGTGGGCGCTGTTATTGGCGATTGCCTTTCTGACAGCACGCCAGAGCTGGCTCTGCCCGGTTTTCTTAAGCATCTGCACGCTGATCAGCGCTCTCTGCGCGGTTTTCATGAAGAAGCGGACCGAGCGGGGACAGCGGTTAACCGGGAAAGTCTTAGGTCTGCGAAACTTCATTCTGTACGCGGAAAAGGACCGTCTGGCCATGTTGGTAAAAGATGATCCAACTTACTTCTACTCGATTCTGCCCTATGCCTACGCGCTGGGCTTATCGGATATCTGGGCGGAACATTTCCGGGGTCTGACCTTGGAACCGCCAACCTGGTACTACGGCCCGGATGGCTGGACAACGTGGTATATGATCAGCCGGCTGGACCGCAATATGAATTCGTTCCAGCGAGCCATGACCTCCGCGCCGGTTTCCTCAAGCTCGGGTCCGCATGGCGGCAGCTTCGGCGGAGGCGGGGGCGGCGGTTTTACCGGCGGCGGCTTCGGCGGCACCTCTGGCAGCGGCTGGTAAGCAGCTCAATCCGCATTCTGATCTCAATATCCGCCAATCGCAATGAACACAAAAGCTGCAGATTATTAGAACTTGCGGCTTTTCTTCTGCCGATCATTCAGACAAGCAGCGCCTATTTCTTTAAGAGCCGAGCTTCGTTCCGCCAGCATTGCCGTTTTATCGTGCGCAGTACTTTCATCTTGTTCTTTGTTTCAGGCTGATGCTCTGTCATTCGCTCAAAAATAAAGGCTTTTCTACTTCCATTGCAGAACAAAAAAACACGGCTTACCACCGTGCTTTCATCGCTTTCTCCATCTCCCGCTTCGCGTCCTTCAGCTTCGCGTCCTCACGCTTGTCGTACAACGCTTTCCCCTTAGCCAGCGCGATCTCCATCTTGGCCCGGCCGTTTTTTAAATACAGCTTCACCGGGACGACAGTATAGCCCTTCAGCTTGACCTTCTGCTGGAGCTTGACGATCTCCAGCTTGTGCAGCAGCAGCTTCAGATC